>JAEEHE010000137.1 GCA_016280685.1 Caryophanales bacterium | reverse complement strand
TAATATATCTTTTAACTCTTTTCCTTCGTATATTTCTGCAAATTCATGTACTTTGCATTTTAATTTATTGGTTTTATGATCCTAATATAACAATGTCATTTCAGTTTCATTAGGATAGTATTTACCCCATCCAGCCCACTCTTCATGGCTCAATATTTCTTCATCGCCCATTGGGTATGTAGCAGACAAATGCGGCATTTGTTGAGCAAATAAATATTGAAGAGCATCACTAGTTAAAAATATTATATCTTCTCCCTAATCTGCAGCGTATATTTCGGCCGCGCAAAGAATCCTATGGTCTGGAATATTGCTTAAAAACTTATATTTTTTAAGCATTCTATCAATACGTTTGTTATCTGTAAGAATTACATTAATGTTTAGATTAGTTAAAAGAGCACGAACTGCTTCGCGCGCTTTATATTTAGTAGTCTCATTTTCATTATTATTTTTAATATGTTCTAATTCTGCTACTGTTAATGTACTAATTGCTATATTAATTTCTGTATCGAGTAATGGCTGATGTAATAATGCTGATGTATCAGCCCAATGTTTAATCTTCATTCTTCATCAACTCCGATGATTTTGTCTACTAGGTTCTTTTTCTTCATTTCATCTGCGAAAAGGAACCATTGATGTCTTGCGTGAGTATCATACTCCTGGGCCGTCAGCTCGGTATTGTCCAAAAAGAATTGACGAATCATTTCATCAATTGAATTGTTAAATGCCATAATATCATTTGCTGTTTTTGCTTCGGCCGCTGCAAGAGCGACATAACCATCATGAATTAGAACATATGAACAAGGATAACAACTACGAATAATGTTTTCATTGTGCCCGCCCGCAGCTAATAAAACCGTAGCCATTGAGCAAGCATAACCCAAAACCTAAATATTTAATGGTTTAGAATAACCAGTTAAATAATATGCCAAAAAGAAACCATCAGATACGGAACCGCCGCTACTATTTAAAATTAAAGTAACTGGCTCCATAGAATCATCTTCTTCAAATGCTTTTAGCGGGAGATAAACAAATTCTACAATCCGCTCTGAAATATCATCATTTAGTATAATTGTCCTGTGATTGAAAAGCTAATCATAATACTGATACATAGTTGGACTAAGTTCAGCAGAACTAAGCTTCTCATAGATACCAGAAAGTAGTTCTTCTAATTCCATAAGAACCTCCTTTAGCGCTGGTGCGCTTAATCAAATATTTTCGCTAGAGTACAATCCTCTTTTGTAATGTCACCTTCTCTAATTCGCTTTAGAAGCGGATGGCGAATAGAGATTCCATTACCTTCAGAATCGGCTTTAGCTGATGAAACCATCATACCAGAAATAGAGACTGGGCATCCAATCCATTTCTGGGTATCATCGCGTAGAGAAGTTTTAAAATCTTCTGTGAGTCCAGATACCTTGCACAATGGTACTTCATTTCCATTTCTATCATAAACGCTTACCTGAATAGCCGCGGGCCAATTATTAAAATAGTTTTTAGTAACTGGGATATACGACCCTCCGGTGCGGTATTCCCCAAAGTAAGAGCCTACAAGTTTTTCACCTGTACGCTGATTTTCCCATAGCTGCCATGTTCCCAAGTCTTTGCCCGTGTAGAGTTTCTCTCCGGGCACAATACCAGTGATGAAGGCATCAATTTCGGAAGAAATTTCCTGTTTTACCTTTACCGTGTCCCAGGCATGAGGACCACGTTTCCCTGGCATATACACAGAATTCTTCCTGTAACAAACGGCTCCTTCTCCGCCAGATGCGAAGATTTCACCCATTTTATCAAAGAACGTATCATCCATTTCATAATAACTCACTCCATAAACAAGGGGAGAATTAATACGTCCTACAACTTCTGGAATATGAGAGACGCGCTCTTCAAAGGGCCAATTCATCATATCTATACCATCAAGAGCAAGTACATCAAATACACGCCATCTTAATGGATTATCTTTTTGCCGCGCTAATGCTTTGGGCGTAAGGCAACGTAATACCGACCCAACATCTTTATCAATGGCGCCGGGAAGAAATACTTCTCCCAAGATAACAGTTGTATCGGAGAACGCATTACAAACATCTTCCCAAAAAAGAACTTTATCTTGGATTTCTCCATATGTTTTGGTAACGGTGGAAATTCCGCGGGTTTGCAGGGCCTGTCTTTCAGGCGTGATAACCGCACGGCTCCAGTTACCATCAGTTTTTAAACCAAATAAATAGTCTCCACTATCAATCATTTGTTCAAGTTTTGCACGTCTTGATTCTGCGCTCATAGTGGAGGATGGCGCGAAATATTTCATGGGTTCACTAGTAAAATAATCAATCATTTAAATAACTCCTAAATCTTTTAGTACGGTTATTGCGCTTTCTTTTAACAGTTCAAGTCCTTCATCATTGTGAATGACATAATCAAAAGCAAAGCAATCTAGTGAGGTTTCACTCGGGTGCTTGCGCTGGTCTTCAGTTAGAGCAGTATTAATCCATTCGCTTCCATCTGGATTTGTACGCTCAATACGTACTGCCACACAATTTTGTAGATTTTGTAGTGCAATATCTACTTCATTTGGAAATCGTGCGTCTGATACAATAGCAATATCAAAGTCATTATAAGGTTCAAATGCTTGTAATAGACCTACAACAATGCCAGTCCAAAAGTTTGGATGCATTGCACGCACTACATCGGTTCCAATGTGCTGTAATAGTGTGCGGCCGACTTCATCTTTTTTACCATCCCAATTAAAGTAGTCGCGCAGTACCCACTTTACAGCATCTCCATATTTAATAATAAGAACTTTCTTTCCATGTTTTTCAAGTTCTTCTTTCATAAATTGAGCAGTTTGGTCTTTACCACTGCCAGCTTTGCCGCTAATTAAAATTGTTCTATTCATTTCTTCATCATCTCCATTTGCAAATTAAAATAGAACTGGAGAAATTCTATTTCTTCTTCTGTTAGTGATTGTTTATAAAATTCAGTTACACTATGAAGAAAATTAGAAGCATGCAGAGGATCTTTTTGCGCCAGAGCAACACTCCACGCCAACTTTGCAATCTCTTTTACCTCATCACTAACATCTTTATAAATCTCATTCATTTTTCTTCTCCTGCTGAATTTTATTCAGCGCATCAAAAAACGCTTGAACTTCTTCTCGCGTTTCCAAAGTAATTTTGCGGATTGCCTTTGGAGGAAGAGACTCTTCCGCAGATGGAAGATTAAAAACATAGTAACCTTCTTGGCTCCCATCATCTGGAATAACGCGTGTAGTAAAATGAACTCCCTTTTCACTTATAATTTTAATAAATGTACAATCTGCTTCATGACAGGTTTCAATACTGGCAAAATCGGGATTAATCTGTACTACTACGCCCGCGTACTCATCTCTTGAGACTTCATAAATGCTATTATCCATCTTTTTCTCCTTTAAAATTATCTTTAATATTTTGTGCTGCTAGTTGCGCCAAACGGTCACATTCATTATTCCAAAAGTTAGACCCATGACCTTTGACTTTTGAAAAATGATACCAAAAGTTGTCAAAGTAAGGAATAATATCAATCCATAAGTCTTGATTTGCAACATCCTCACCTTTTGCATTTACCCAGCCATTATACTGCCATCGTGTATACCATTCTTGTAGATAACAGTTAATCGCATAGGCAGAATCGCTATAAATAATGACATTTTCATTTGGGTGCCGGTTTTTCTGCGCGAACTCTAAGGCATTGCGTATCGCCAATAATTCCATACGCTGGTTTGTGGTCCCATATTCGCTTCCGGCAACTTCATAAATTCGTTCTCCACCACGAAGAGCAATGAAGCTCCAGCCGCCAAAAGTTGCATTGGTTCCCAATTTCTTACATGAACCATCTGTGTAAATTTCAAGCTGTGCAATTTGTGCATGGCTTCGCTTCTCTTGAATCATCTAATATCCTCCTTTACTTAATTATATTATAATATAATTTAAGCAAAAAGTCAATTATTTGCTGGTGGATCTTCTGGTAGGTTCATAATCTATTCATAATAGACTTTGCCCTATCCATTGCCTTTTAGGCCCTCATGATAGACTTCGTAAATATCATTGACTTCTTTCTTTTCTGCGGCAGAGGCCCATTTACGTTCATCTACCAATATTTTCTTCCAATGATATAAAGTATCAAAGAGTTCCATTTTTGTGCCTTCTCCGATTATAGACAAGCGACCATTAATGTGTGTTACATTGTTTTGAAGTTCATTTACGGTAGTCTAGATTTCTGTCATTTTTCCGCTCAAATTATCTACGGCCACTACAACCTCTTTCAGCTTATCTTGATTTTCTTCGGCTTTGTCAAGAAACCTATCCATACGCATTAAACGTTTTTGTTCTTCATCATACTTGTTTTTAAAGTGTCGGAAAAAGTCAACTAACTTGGACATTGGAATCACCCCCTTTGGAAGAAAATTATATAAATTCGCAATAAGCGAAATTATGACATACTTTCATTTAATATTTGAATTATATCTAGTAAGCCAGCTAAAAAAACAATATTAACACTAACGTTTCCTTTATTTTCATTAAAATAATTTTCCCAGGAAGTGTTAGAACCAGGTTTAGATACATTATTAATGATAGATATTCTTGCGCCACGTGAATTACTCTAAGTAGAAGAATTACGTGTAAAATTTGCGGCTTCAGTATTCAATAAATTATAAGCCTTAATTAATCCATTATATGTTAACTATAAAATATAAGAAGAAGGGAAATAAAAATCATTTAAATGATATAAATGCAAAAATCTAGACGAACCTTTTGGGATCTTATCATCTAATTGAGATCTAATATATAATGCCTATTCTCCGGCATCATCAAACAAAAGCATACCGGCAACAGAAGAAAGGGCATTTTCTAATGGATTTTTTAAATGAGATCCTACCATATCATTCCCACTATTATAAACTGCAAAAATAAGCCAGTCTAAGTCAGGAATAGAAACCCCACCATATTCATACATTTTATAAATATTTTCTAATTGGTGTTCTACAGTTCCACCGAGAGAACCGCCATGAAATCCATCATGATTATTATATTTATTATAACTTTTAACAGTGGAAGATATTTGGATAGTATTTTTTAAAGCTGTAATTGCCTATTCAATCTAATCTTCAGTAGCAGTATCTTTCATTGATTTTCTTAAATCTATACAACGTTTTTTTAAAAATATTAATCTACGTTCGGTTTCAGCTTCAATAGAAAATTCTTTTGCTTGGAATCCTTTAGATTTCCTAAATTCTTTTTCATCAAAAATTTCTTTTCCAGCTTTAATAGGATTAACCTGAATTTCGATTGCATCCATATACGATTTTGTAATCTGATTACTAATCGTATTAAAATATTTTTCTAAAGCTTGTTCATTTAAACCAACTGTAATTTTCCCGAGTTCTTCATTAACAATTCCAAAGGTATCGGCTTTTTGATAGCCGCCAGCAGTTTCAAATTTTTCAATTACAAATTTACCTGTGGCTTTCTATAAATATTTACGATTTCCACCTGCTAATGCTTCAGAAATAAGATTATCTTTTGCGGCGATATGAAATTCAATAATTGAATCCATCTAAGGAATATGTGATTTAATTAAAGTAACTGCATCCTGTGCATTATAATTGCCATCTTTAATATCAATGACATTTGGGTCACCATACAATTGTACAAATTGATCTATAATAGCTTTTTTACTCGTAGCGGGTTTCTATTCTTTTTTCTTTATTAAAGAAGATAAAATTTTCATTACTTCATCTGAAATAGTGACAATTTCTTCTTTATTTTTTACTTTTATTCCAACTGGGTCAATAATACGTAAATAACGTTTGCTATCATTATCTAAATTTAAATTATTATTTTTTCCAATCTAATTTTTTAAAGTAGTGATGAAACGCACAGCTGCTTCGGGGTCTGATCCTGCTTGAAGCTTATCAACATAATCAGAAGCTGCATCACGAATAACATTTTTAAGATTATTGATATCAATTAAAACATTGCTATAGTTACTATTTTTAGAAAAAATTTTTTTTGCATCTAAAAATTTAGTAACTTCATCCTACATTTTGGGCAGCGTTTCATTTAATATCATAGTAGAAAAAATACGCATAGTATTTTTATCAATTGGCTTATTAAAAGCTAATGTATTAAGTGAATTAATAACCTGTTGTTGCCATTTTGTATCGTTCCATAAACTAGTAACCGCAGATATCAATTGTTTCTATAAAGCATTTGATAGAGTAGACGTGCCCTATACTGATTTATATTTAACTAAATGTGTATTATAACTACGTCGAGCTAAGAAACTATTAAAGTTTGAATAAAATCCTTTATCTTCACCTTCTTCCTTTTTGCCATAACCAGTATAGTGTTCTTCTGGATTATCTAAATATTCATCAATAACTTCCTATAACTATTCTAATCTATTTACTTCATAATTTAAAATGGTTTTATATTTATTCACACCATCATGTAGAATATTAATTAAATTAATAAATTCTATATAATCAAATGATGTTCCATCTGAAGGAGAAAAAATTGTTTTAAATCTATCTTTTAATGGCTGTGGTAGATCTGCGGATAAAAAATATTCTTGATAATAAGCTAATTCCTAACCTCTTTCAAATTCAATTGTCCGGGCTAAAAATGATAAAATATTTTCAATTTGTTGCATACCTTCAGACGTTTTTGGATCTAATTGAGGTAAATTTTTATTCAAACTTGCGGATACTTCAGAAAATAAATCCTCACCACTTTTATCATTTGCGCTATTTGTACGGTCAGTATGTAATTTTAAATCATTAAAAAAGAAAAATCTCTAACCGATATCAAAACTATCATTAGGATACCATACATTATAATTATTTTTCACATACTCACCTCCACAATAAAACAAGCTATCTTTCTAAAAAGATAGCTTTTTCTCATAAACATAAGTCTCACAATTACATCTGAACACAATCAATTTTTTTCACATCATGCTTTCTAATTTCATTCTCGGTATAATCAGTATCTTCAAATCCTTGTGCCTTCATTGTGAGAGCATTAAGTACGTATGCGACTCCAGTAAATACTGCTCCAGTATCCATATTGATTTTAGGCCCATTATCATCCGGAAATAACTTTCCAACCCATTTAAGCGGCTGTACAATTCCTTCCGGAACTTGCATATAATGACTCATTGCAATAACTGGAGTATGCCCGAATACTGCGGTGCGCCCGCTTTTCCATCCAATATTAAAGGCTGAACGACACCATACCAGCGATTCTGCGTCGCGGGCATCTACCTTTCCTCCATCATATTCGGCTTGACTGGCCCGATCAAAAGTCTGATGAACCCCTGCTGCGTGACAAAAGTCACACGTATCCGTGCTGAAAGTAAAAGGCAGTTTTTCCAGTCGCTCAATAATATCCATAGGCATCCCATCGTCTATCCAATCCAGTAAAGTATTTATTCCTCCATTAGAGAGAGAGTGCTGGATTGCAAGGAAACGGTTATCAAAATTTAAAGTAGTGTAAAGAATAGAACGCATTTCATGACGTTCCATATCCACTATTTCAAACTGTTCTTTGATTTCTCTTGCAGCATTACAAAACATTTCTTCATGATTCCCGCGCAAATATACAACATACGGATTATCCAGAAGTTCTTTCATAATTTTGTATCCATGACGTCCGCGGTCACAGGCATCTCCCCCAAAGATAATCATAGCTTCGGGGTCTTGTTCATTACAGTAATTCATAATAGCACGATATAAATCGTACATGCCATGAATATCTGTAAAGAAAAATATATCGTGCATATTATTTCATCCTTTCTGATTCATCATATATTCATAATATTCTTCAGCCCACGCGTGAATTAATTCATCATCTCTATCAATATCGACATCACCCTCTTCACTTGCGCGCTGATAGGCCCATTCATAAGCTTCATCCCAAAGAGCATCATTGGGATCATATTCATACTTCATTTTTTGCCTCATACTTTCTAATTTTACGGTTCAATTTTCCAATAATACCACGATTTACTTCTTCACCGCGAGATTTGAGTAAATTGCGGCGATAGATCCATTTTAGATAATTAGTATACTCATTCATTTAATCCATACCTCTTTCCATTTAGTATTGTCATCTATATCTTCTACGGATGCATTAGTAGTTACAGATATAGATTTTGGATCGTATATGCTTTTAGCTTTCTCATATCCAGCCTTATATACATCATCCAAAATTGTTATTAATTCATCCATAGTAAGTTTATAATTATATCCATCATTAGGACACGGAAAATCGTACATTCGTTCTGAATAGTAGTTACACATGAATATCACCTTAACTATGATATTTAAGCAGGAAAGCGTTGCTTACTGCCTTAAATGACTTCTGCCCGTCTATAGTACGGAATACAATACCTTCACGAGGAAGTCCATCCACTTTAGAATTGCCTTCTGCCCACAGGAGCATATCTTCCACAGTAGAGAATTTATCAGTAAACTCAATATTTTCTTCTACTACAGGTACGCATGGAATAGCATATTTCTTCCATAGTAAATCAACCATTTCAAGAGTACTTACACGCCCGCGAGAAGAGAAGATAAGGTTAAATGCAGCAAATTCATGTTCTTTCAAAGAATAATCACGCTTTTGCACTCCATCGCCATAAGTTTCACCCTGAATAGTAATCCACTCTTCATTAGGGAAAATATCAAGCATGGCACTTAATATGTTATAAATGTCATACTTCTTAGCCATTTCCCAATACACATTGGTATCATAGTAGCAAGGCTTATTTTCTTCACCGAAGCATACATTACGAGAGCAGACATAGAAAGACTTACATCCAAACTTGCCACGCTTCATGGTAAAGGTAGTTGAGGTACCATCAATTTTCTCGGTAGCAATCCACTTATCGGTGCTATTAAGAATCCACGGCATATTCTGCACGCGCTCTTCATCAGTCTTTTGTACCCAAGAAGGCCAGCCATTCTTCTTATCTTTCTTCTTACCAAAGAAGAAGAACATTACTCTACGGCCGAACTTATAACGCATGAACCAATGAATTACAGGATTCTTGAATAGCTTACGATGACGCATTTCCATCTTCTTGTATTTATCTACAGAAGGAGCCTTACGAGAATTATCTTCATCATCAGCATAGGTTACACCGAGCTTTTTAGTAAGAAAACGAGATTCATCAGTTGCATAATGAGGTTTGCCTTCATCATCAATAATTACTGGATGGTCATCTATAACACTATTTTCGATAGTCCAGCCAAAATCAGAAGCATGCATAAGCAGTCCCTGTGAAAGAGTTTTACACATCTTCAAAGTCTTTACCTTATAATGCCGCTTTTCAAGGAAAGCAAAACATTCCTTATCAGAAGGCACACGAGAATCAATCTCAAAATAGATTGCGGGGTCGCCCACTTTAAACTGGTCTTTCTGAACAATTACGCGCCAGCCGCCCACAATAGCATGTTCTACACGATCATACCCAGGAATAGGTTCGATGCCATCAATAATAACCACATATGCTAGTTCACGCTCTTGATTTGCGTTCAGCATTTTAATCGCTCCTTTCTTTTACATATCTATTATACCATAATTTCAATTAAGAGTCAAAATCTTCTTTTGTACAAACCCAACCCTCGTCTATACATTCAACATGATATTTTACCGCTTTATTATTTTTAAAGCCAATAACATAACATGGAGTACCCTCACAGGCAGGAGGCGTTACAGATGTAATATAATCTATTAAACCCCGTTCTATGACCACTTCTTGAATTTTATCCCAAATCCATTCTTTATACATATTACTCATATGACACATCCGTAATGAAAAATTCAGTATGACTCCCCACATCAATCCGCCAACGTCCATCTTCCTGCTGCCAAACGCGAGTATAATAGCTCTTGAAGAGAGGAACTTTGGACTTGTCAAAATACGCACCATAAATTTCCTTGCTTTGGAGAATCTTATTATGATTACACTGTTTAATAAATTCATCAATACAATGCTGAACACCATGCCAATCGCTGGGCGCAGCAATCAGTCTCTCTTTACCTTCACTATTCTCAAACCACAGGTTTCCCATCTTTAGATTCCTCGCTTTCTTTAATTACTCCATTATAATTGGGGTCAAATGGAACCCATAATGTAAATTTACATTGTGGGCATGAAATATTTTGTGTTTTAGATACATCATTCGGTTCATATCCGATGAGGCATCCACAATTATTACATCGCGCGATCATTCCATAATATCGCGTATTTAGAATTTTCATTCATATCACTTCTCACATAGTTTAGCAGTATTACGGCATTCTGCTTTGCAATCTACACACCAAGTATATTTGCCGCAATGATGCTTACAACAGGATTCTCCATGAGGCGCGTCATGCATACAAGACTCACAACGTTCACGATCTTTACGGATTCTTTCCCATCTATCATAGCGTCTATCAAATGTTAGTGTCATATTAAATCTCCTTACAATACCAGACAACCGTTACTTGTTCGTCTTTAATCTTTTTATGCTCTCTTACTTTCATTTTAAGGGAAACTGTCTGATCAAGAGCATAATCCTTGGCGCCTGTTTCCCAAACATACGTATTACCTTCGGCATCAACCAAATTGTACATATGTTTAGTGCCAAAGCGTCCATCATCGCTTTTCTTCGCTCTGACAGTGACTTCTTTTTGGAGCCATTCATTGACTTGACCTTGATACTTACTCACGCTCTCTTCATACAATAATGCTGCAACAATCTTCTGGACTTCTTCATGCGGCCGCATCATATTGCCTTCAGCCGCGACATCTTCCCATTTTAGAACAATAGGTTCAATACCTTCAATCAGATTGGGTCGTCCCAGTCTTCCAGGAGTATAATAAAGAAAATCAAGATTATACCAAATGTTAGTACGGTCATTTTCAGCCCACTCCTCTACTTTATGACCTTTATAGAGGGTAATATAGCCTTCTTCACCGAAGCCAAAAGCGTGGCGAGCATCAAAGTTCATCGTGGTATCAAGAATAACCGCATCGGGATACATCCGCCGATATTCTGCATCAGAATACCAACGTACTTTCTTTAAGCCTTTTGGTGCGCTTACATAGACATACATACGATTATTCTCTTGAAAAGGTTCACCTTCAATAGTCATTTTCGCATAAGTCTTGGCAACTGGCATACTACCCCTCCTTTACTATAAAAATTATACTATAAAATAAAAAAAATGTCAAGTATTAAATTTGTAGAAATTTAATACTTGACTTCTTTTAATCATTACGAACAATGTATTTAAATGGCTGTTTTTCAATCCAATTCTTACTGTATTTACTTACGGGATAATACATATATTCACCATCAGAAACATATGCATTTTCAATATTCTTTACAAAGTCTTCTGATTCTATAAACTGAATATATTCTTCTCTAGTCATAAAATATTCTTTATAATCTTTAATATAATCATTAACCGGTACAGCATCAAGAAATATATCATTAATATTAACATAATCTTGTCTATTTACAATAGGTAGGTATAAACCATTTTTATCAAGTACTGCTGCACCAGCTTCAAGCTGGCCTACATTCCAATGTCCGTTGACCTTATAAAGTACACGTTTTCCCGCGTGAATATCAAATTCCATTATATATTCGTCTCCATTAAATATTTTTTAAATAGTTTCCATTGAAAACTATCAATAAGTGCCAAACCAATCTGTTGTTCTTGCGCCTCTTTTTCTGTTACTTTAAAACCATTTTTATAATTGTCAAGCCAACCAGCAATCTGTTCGCATTCTTCATTGTAAAATGCCAAACTTTCTGCAGTTGGATCAACATTATATTTGGCAGCAAGAGCTAATTCTCTATCACCGCCCATACGTAGTTCAATTACTGCGCCCGCGTTTGGACTATTCATAAAATGATAATGCATATCATAAAGCCGCAAGGCGTGAGAATAACGTTTGCCCGCAGGCATGTTACGTTTAGTTAGCTGATGTGCCATACCTGCCATAGCATACAACATATGAGAATAATTACAATGTAACATATGCCATAATTTTGTGTTGTCATCCAAATATTCTTTTAGAATATCTGCAAATTTTTCATTATATATTTTATATTTACTAGCAAAATATTCTACACTATTTGGAGAAGTTTTTCTTAAAAGATTTAGGGCAAGCCTAATGTCTTTAACTTCAGCGTGTCCATCTTCCCACATATAACATTTATTATATGGTTCTTTAGCATTAGCTAAATCTTGAAGAGGCGGGAAAATTAAAGAAAAAGTATCAATATCACTTATTGGAGTATCTAAATCATAATTTTGACTACCGACAAGTGAAGTCATTACTACAAGAAAACCTCGCTTTTCTACTTCCTCATGATGCTTACGCACAGCCGCAAGGATCGCATCATCTTCTTCTTTAGTTTTACGATTATAGGCATATGTATTTAGCATAATTTCACTCCTTTTCTAAAATAATTATAGCAGAAAATAAGAAAAAAGTCAAGTATTTACTACTTGACTTTCTTCAAAGAAAGGAGTATTAGAAGGGAGAGTCGTGAACACTACAAATAACAGAGTATCTGTCGCTGTTCAGCTTCTCCAGCATGAGGTCATATCCATCCTTACCGGAAAGAATGCACTCCACCATGTTCATATTGAAGCCGCTAACGTAGGAGAACCCATCGCCAATGGCAGGAATATTATCATGGCGAGCGTCAAGATTCCAGAAAATGACTCTCGGAATCTTGTACCCATGAGAGGCCCACTTGCGTGCCTGTGCCTCAATCACGGTATTAATCTGACCTTCGTTCTGAAGGAGTCTACCGTGAGACCAACGGTCATAAGATACAGGACCAGCAGAGATACAACCGTTGAACTCCATATCACTGAAGATATAGAGAGTCTTCGGCATATCTTCCGGCTTGGTGTGATGTCCGATTGCCGTGTTCAGGAGCAGGTTGAAGACCGCTTCAATGTTGGTAGTGCCGCCCCATTCAGCACTCTGTGCCCGTGTGAACTTGTCATAGACGTCACTACCAGTGAACTCAACAAGTTCGGGACAGCCGCTGAAGGTAAGGAAATGGTTCTGGAACGGGCCTTTGCCGCGTTCAGCGATGTATGCGCCCATAGAAACCGCGGCTTCCATAGGTACACCCATCATACTACCGCTTACATCAACGATAGCGATACCAGGCTCTTCACGACCATTGTAGTAGTCCTTCAGATTATCCCAGTACTTCTGCCATGCATTGCGTTCGGTCTGGTTGGGCCGACCATAGCAGTTGAAGATCTGATGAGCAATATCCACAGGGTTAAGCACGGCAGCATTAACCTTGGTTTCCTTATTACTCATGAAGGAAGCGTAGCGATCACGAGTTTCCTCGCGGCGCATAAAGGCATTCTTGTACAGAAGGCCCGCGCGGGAAGGCAGCTTGTCAAAGGCAATCTGATCCCACTGATTCTGACTCATAAGAGTCTCCACCAGATGGCAAGCCTTCCGACCTTCGGCCAGCATCTTCCGATACTGACGCTCGGTCATATGAAACTCGTGCGCAAACTTGCGCCCACGCTTACGAGTTACAGGCGCGGATGCGTTGATAGACGGCATCCACTTATAGACCAGATGGTCGCGATTCTGGTCAATAACCCACTTGATATAGCCCATCATAGAGGCTTCACAAGCAGTGCCGAACATAACGAACAGGTCGTCATAGCGGCCATATTCAGCGACACGACCAATCAGAGATTCTGCTTCCGCAGGATCCTGATCGGAAAGCCACCGCAGACAGGTACGGAAGAACCGGCGCTCTCCCTGCCCACCGCGAATATCACGCAGATAGAACAGACACCGCAGCGCAAGCGTCCGATCTTCAACGTAGGCGTTGGAAAACATAGTGATAACATCACTATCGGAACGATTCCGCATAGAACCGCCCATAGCAAACATATCAAGCACCTTGCTCATGGTAGAGTTGTGCTTAACACCACCGTTCTCGGTGAGTCCGAAGTTGGTATCATTTTTCATTGCTTTCAGAAATTCGTTCATTTTTACTCTCCTTTTCATCTGCGCCTTTGTCAAGGCGGAAGGTTATTCCCAATCAAATTTCTCAAAATTAGTATTTTTAGGATGCGTTTTATCCCATTCTTCATCCAGTGTACAATAACCGCACATATGTGGCGGTGGACAAACATCACACGGGTGTTGTTCTTTTTCTTTATTATCCATTATACAACCCTTTCTGAAACTACAAGTTTCCATACAGATATTACATGGATGTCCTATAAGACATTGGGAAAAATCCCACACTGTTTCATCTTTCATAATAATTATACCAGAAATTTTATTTTAAGTCAAATATTAAATTTCATGTAAGCATCTTCCATGCTATCACAAAATCTATTGTAATAATGATGAACATTATTCATATATGCATCATACTCATAAATACTATATTCGTCCGGATAGTCACCGCATCTTTCCTGTACGGCAAGATAAAGTCCAGGGCCAGGATACTCTTTTTCACTCTGGCGATAAAACCAAACTCGTTCAACAAGAATATTCCAATCATCTTCATTTTCTACTTTATAAAGAATCATAGGATTTTCTTCATAAAAATCATTCAGATCTTTAATTGCGGTTTCGATCACCTTGATTCCTTTATAACCAAGTGCCTGCTCATGTGTTTCACATTCTGCTCGACTAGCGAACTCAAATCCATCACTAGACATATAACTTTCAATGGTTTTAGGAGTCTGAACATAAACCTGCTTTTTAATAATTTTCATTTAATTTCACCATACCTATCTTCTTTATATTTTTCATATAATGATTCAAATTGATTCCATCTATTGCGAATATCAGTAATAATTTCATCTATATGTACTGGCGTACATTCATGTGAATCTACTCCTACATGGTACATAAAAGGATTATCAGCATGAAGCCAATTTGTCCGTTGGTGCGTATGCCCATGAAGTGCAATTACGTGTTGCGAAAACTTCTTATCATCATAATTCGCAGTTAGAGTGGGATAATGGCTCATATAAATAGAGTATTTTTTATTATATTTAACTTGATATGCCCAACCAATTTCCCAAACTGCAGGGCACTCATCTATAATCTTACCAATCTTTTTTTCAGTATCGTGATTTCCGATAATCCAGCGGATAGTACCATTAAGACGATTAATATAAGGAATTGCCGCGTCAACATCATTAAGCGCAAAGTCCCCAAGATGATATACCTCATCATCTGGTTTTACTACAGAGTTCCAGCGTTCAACGATGGCTTCATTCATCTCTTTTACACTAGCAAAACCGCGAGGTTCCCATAGAAAAGGTTGCTGATGACAGAAATGAGTATCGCTAGTAAAAAATACTTCACCCATATTATTCACCTACTTCTATAATATCAATTACCCGTTCATCTTCATCTCTAGTCGGCGCACGAAAATCACGGCACATATTGCGGATAACATTCTCTGGGACATTCGCGCGACCAGTACGATTAGCATTACGAGCAACGCAAGTATCTGCGCTAACATTGAATACTACATAAATGATTTTATAATCAGTAATATACATATCAATGGCCTGCGTCAGTTTACGGCGCGAAAACTCATTGAGATGAGTAGCATCTGCGATGACATCAAATCCATCAATCAGGGTTTGCCGTAAAGTACCAACAAATTTCTTAAAGACTTCTTTTTCACGCGAAAAATAATCTTCTCCATCTTTAAGAATGGAAAAACGAATCTCATCACGAGAAACATAACGGATATCATCCTGCGGATACATATTTATAAAATTATGCGCCCAAGCAGTTTTTCCGCAACCAGACGGCCCACACATGATATATAAAATAGGCATATAATCATCTCCTTTACATAAAAATTATACATTAATTTTGAAAAAAAGTCAAATAAAAAGTGGGATGGTATAACTACCATCCCGAAGTAAATTGCCAGACTTATGGGGCGACTTTTGCTTATGCATTATCCCTCTGGCGCCGCACGGTGGCGATTTTAGGTGCCGCCGCCATCACACCTATTTACACAGTCGTTATTATACAGAGTGACTGGTACCTCTGAGGCCGATTTTACGAGCGGGCCACGTACTCGAAGTTCAGCAACATCGGCAGTATCTTCGGAAATGCTGAACAGTGCCTAGCGTTTCAGACTCTTTTAGCGCGGTTGTGCCTCGAACAGGGCTGTTAAGAACTGTAGTCCGATATTTTGACAGTATCGCTTTCACGCATGGTCCGATTGAGTCAATAGGGCCATAGGACTCGATGTAGTCGGTGTTTCACAATTTCAGTGGCTATCGCTACAAAGATGGTTGATATTTTTATTCCGCATCCCCTTCCTGCGGTATTTATTACAGATTGAACTGTTCTTTTATAGCTACCAGTTCAATAGTATCCGTATCTTCAAGTGCCTGAAGATATATATCAATAATGGCATCTTTCCCGTAATCTTTAATCACTCTTTCAATGGCATCAGTATAAGAAGGGCCATAGACTAAGCCACGAGCATATTCTTCTTTATCTTCGTAATCGTTGTACCAATTTACGCGATATTCAAACATATTATACCTTCTTTCTAAAGTCGATTCGGTTGATGCGAACATCTGGTTCTTCTTCCCAAACTTTACAATCTTCGATTATAAAGTTATTAAAATCCCACCAAAATTTCCAACTCATGTCAAGACCAGTATACCATCTAGAACGAGTAATACCAGTTTTCTTATCACGCATAAGAATTTCCGCAGCCATTACACCGCCGCTGCCATCTTCGAACCAATGTATATCAGAGCGCAGCTGTTTAATACAAAAACGTCCAAGCCAAAGTTCATCATCTACCATGACTTTATTAACATAACGGCAATACTGATTAAACCAACGCTGATGATTCCGGCGATTATGAGATGCCATACTGTACTTACGCATATTACTCACTCCTTTCTTTCTATAAAAATTATACTATAAAATTTATAAAAAGTCAAATATTAAGATTGCCATTCTTCAATAGGCATGCCATGTTCACGAAACCACTGTTGAATAGCAACTCGTTCACTACATGGATTTGAAGGCGTCTCATATACTAAAAAGGCAAAATCTATATCTTGAAGTCTCTCATCATATGAGATTTGTTTTGCTAATTTACCTAAACTATTTTGAATACTAATGATATTTAATTTATCCAACTGCGCTTTATAGGCTTTAAGAAAAGCGCAATCTTCGGGGTGTTTAGGCTCGCATTTTCCATTACATAGACCTTCACATTCACGCCCAGGCTTAAATGGCGGGCAATCTACACAGATTACACCACGCTTGTCTTTGCCCATTGGACGCCATTTAGGATTCCATACTGCGGTGGAAAGACCTACGAGATTAGGAGGAAACTTACGAAGTTGTGCGAAATAGGAAGTGTATAGTTTCATAGTACAAAGTGTTTTAACTCCTTAGGAATTTGAGTTTCTGTATAAACTAAGTTATCATAATCAAAAACAAAATACCATTCTTGTGAAGGAATCGGATAAAGTCCAGGATATTTCTTTTGGATTAAAGCGGCGTTATAGCATCCGCCATCATTAATATCACACCAATTTTGACGAACTGCTTTCAATGCAGTTTCTTCCTCATAGTAATAACCAACACTTTCCATATGACCATACTCGGGCCATCCACTGTCATTAATAGTGATAGGTTTTTCCAACATAATTAGTTCATAAATAGGTGGCTGATTTTTATCCATATTTATCCTCCTTTATTGAGCAGTCCCTGTTGGAATCGGACCAACACATACGGAGTCAAAGTCCGTTGCGCTACCATTACGCTAAGGGACTATACGCGACAGTACCAAGACTCGAACTTGGGCACCCGTGAAGGTGGCTACGGATTAGCAATCCGACGCGTTACCACTCCGCCATACTGTCAAATAAAAAATGCCGCGGAAGAGTTGCGGATGTATGATCGGCCTCTTTCTACAGGGCTCTTCCACTCGTCAGTTCCCAACGCGGCTGCTAAATATACTAGACCGTTTAATTATTTGTGGGGTTTGAACCCACTCAGTTTTGTTTACAAATAACAAATCTTTTAACCATTTAAAAATTTTGCTGTAACGGTCTATAAGTCCGGGTGGCGGGATTTGAACCCACAACTTCCTGCTCCCGAAGCAGGCGCCCTACCAAATTGAACAACACCCGGATAGATGCGGCTTTCGCCGCGAGAAAGGAGATTTTACTTCTTAATCTTTTGCAACAAATTCATTCAAATTGCCTCTTATGTACACTTTATCTCCTTTTAATTCATACTCTTTTAAAATTTCCAGAGCATGGGAGAGAGCATAATAATAATTAATGCTATTGATTCCGAGATCCCTATTTTTGGCTTTCTCTTTTAACTGTTCTAATATCTCAATATCATTCATACTATCTCTCCTTACAATAAAATTATACCAGAAATTTTATTCATTGTCAAGTATTTGATCTTGCATCTCTTCAATGCGTCTTTCATCCGCGATAGACCAATTAGTTGCAGGTCCAGCTGTTCGTTTGACTTTCTTGCCTTTAGATTTGCAAGCACATAATGGACATGAACAATGAATTTTGTTTTTACTATATTGGTGTAAGTTATCATAATAATCGTTTTTTAAATGCCAAGTTTTTGTAATATTACGTTTACGTATAGCTTTTTTCCAATCATTATGACGTTTTTCTGCACGATTCCTCATATGCATCAACTCCCATATATAGTGTATGCGTAAGAGAGAGGAGTCGAACCTCATCCGTTCATCACGAACGCATCGCTTTCCAGGCGAGCCTCAGTCCACACCGAGATTCTCCTACAGGTACGCCGTGGGAATTTAACCCACCCGAGCATAGCGCCCACGCGCTGCATTCTATGCTCCCTGAATTCTCTTGGCGATGGCGATAGCCAGAGGACTTGCACCCCACACCTTTCAATGCCTACCGCTTTCGAGGCGGAGCCGGCGCGCTTGTCCGGTTTAGCTACCTTACATTAAATCATCTTCCATAAAGATGATTTGTTTACCAATACGAAGGGCATACTGAATTTCACTTCTTGTACTCGCGCCGATGTATCCATCTTTATTAATTACATAAATGGCATCA
The DNA here is from genome assembly GCA_016280685.1 of Caryophanales bacterium. Next base: position 1,425 of record JAEEHE010000137.1, on the reverse strand, counting down.
GCCATATCAATTTTTCTTTTATGAATGTCATCAAGCATTATCTTCTGTTCGTCAGAAAAAGTATCACCAGCGTGCCCAAAGCAACCAACACTAATGACAATATTGCCAGCCAAAGTAAGCTCACGATTGATTCGCTCGAAATCATCTTTAAACCTCGTACTTCCACATAATGTTATTACTTTATAATTGCCTATCATATAATCGCTCCCTAATGAGGTTCCGGTGGGTGTCGAACCCACTAACGCAGATTTTGCAGACCTGTACCCGACCGACGAGCATCGGAACCTATATATTGTGGAACCGCGGGAAATCGAATCCCGATCTTCTGCGTGCAAAGCAGATATTCTACCATTAAACTATGGCCCCATAATGTGTCACCTTCATGGATTTTGGTCCGCTTGTAAACAGAGGCGTAATCCTCTCGCAGTAGTGACACGGGATGCGTCAAATCCATCCACTGGGTTGTTCGCGAAACAACAAGTTGCAGGTCGACTAGGATTCGAACCTAGATCACAAATTTTGGAGATTCGGATGCTACCATTACACCATCGACCTAAATAGGGAATTACTTCCCTTTATTTTTACCAGCATAAGTCTCTGTTTGAGCGTGACAATTAGGACATAAAAATCGTAGATTATCAATTCTATGATCGCGATTATTACCATTAATATGATCTAACTGAAGACTAATTGGCTGTCCCAACCATTCATTAATTCCGCAACAAGCACATTTATACTCAAGATATCCTTCATTAACCAATCTTTTCTTTAAACTACTAATGTTGGCATAATTTGAATTTTCAATTAAAATTTCTTCTAATGTATATTTTTTATATACACCACTTTTTCCACGATTAAAATGCTCCGTAGAACAATTTAATTCTTGAATTCTTTTTTTAAGAACATCTACAGATGAACCACCACTAGTGCCCAATCCTAATGCTCTTAAACAATCTGAATAACTAAAACTATTTGCCACAACAGTTTTAAATTCTTCATCAGTTACTTGATAAACTTTACTTTTCATATAAATCACTCCTATGATTATATAAAATAGAGCCGGTGTAGGAGCACCTTATACTCATTAGGGAGCGACCCCAATGCTACCTCAAGTCGGGATGGGTAGATTCGAACTACCGAAAACCTCCTGTTTATCAGACAGGCGCTCTAAACCAACTGAGCTACATCCCGGAAGCTTCCCCTGTGCCAAGCCTATATACGTAACGGGCCACAGGGAGACCGACTACACACATAATGTATATAAAACTTACGTTATATCCCACTCTGCATTGTATTAGCTTTCATCCCAAGGGTGTATATCGTTTCAACTTGTTTGGGCTAGGGATTGCCGCCATCCTTCCGCGCCTTGTAGTCACAGCCATATCGGATGGATTAGTTATTACCAATCTTTATTTTGCCTGCCAT
>JAEEHE010000136.1 GCA_016280685.1 Caryophanales bacterium | reverse complement strand
TTAATGTGACATCATGTCCGATTGCACTCTTGACTTGAACGTCGAGTTTTGGACCATAGAATGCCGCTTCACCAATCGCTTCATAATAATTGACGCCGAGTTGTTTTAAAACTTCGCGTAATTCATTTTCACTTCTTTCCCAAAGTTCATCATTACCGAAATATTTTTCAGTATCATTAGGATCTCTAAGGGATAAGCGGAATTCATAGTTTTGGAATCCGAAGTCGTGATAGACATCGAGGATGAGTTGGGTCACTTCTTTGAAGACATCGCCGATTTGGCTAGGCATACAGAAGATATGGGAGTCGTTTTGATAGAACGCTCTTGTTCTTTCAATACCTGTAATTGCACCAGAAGCTTCGAAACGGAAATCCGCAGCAATTTCGGCAATTCTTAATGGCAATTCACGATAAGAGTGCAAAGCACTTCTATACATCACCATGTGGTGTGGACAGTTCATCGGTCTTAGGACATATGATTCATTATCGACATCCATTTTGGGGAACATATCCTTTTGATAGTGGGCCCAGTGACCGGATGTCTTATATAATTCGATATTACCTAAACAAGGTGTTAAGACATGTTTGTAACCTAAGGCGATTTCCTTATCCATGATGTAGTCGCTTAACAAACGTCTAACGATAAAGCCATTTGGTAACCACATCGGTAAACCTTTACCCACTAAGTCATCATACATAAAGATGCCTAATTGTTTACCGAGAATACGGTGGTCTCTCTTCTTTCTTTCTTCGAGGAGTTCTAAATATTTCTTTAAATCTTCATCAGTGAACCAAGAGGTACCATAAATTCTCGTTAATTGTTTGTTTTTACTATTGCCTCTCCAATAGGCACCAGCGAGAGATAGTAGTTTAAAATGTTTAATCAATCCAGTGAACATAATATGAGGTCCACGGCATAGGTCGATAAAGTCACCTTGTTTGAAGATGGTGATATCTTCGTTAATACCTTCGATTAATTCGATTTTGTATGGATTGTTTTTGAATACTTCAAGAGCTTGTTCTTTAGTGAGTTGTTCGCGAACAATTCGTAAATCTTTACTCGCGATTTCTCTCATCTTCTTTTCGATAATGGGAAGATCATCTTCTGTAATAGTGTCTTCACCGAAATCGATGTCATAATAGAATCCATTTTCAATTGCCGGACCAAATCCAAATAAAGCTTTTGGATAAAGTTCAGTGATAGCTTGCGCTAATAAGTGAGAAGTGGAGTGATTCAAGACTTCCAAGGCTTCTGCACTTGATTTTTCCATTTCAATAATGGAGCCGTCGTGTTGTTGTACTTTCATAATTCTTTCCCTCCGCAATACAAAAGCGGGCTTCTTTCTTTATTAAATTTTTTATATAAACCAATAATAAATTATTGGAGCATATCAATGAGATCTCTTAGACCATGAGTATGTTCATGTTCTAATTTTACAGCATCTTCGATAGGCATATCGATGATTTGGCCACCTTTAACACCGATGATGCGGCTGCCTAATTGTTCGTTGAGGATGAGTTCGATACTCTTAGCGCCCATTCTCGCCGCTAAAACGCGATCTTCCGCAGATGGGGAACCACCTCTTTGTAATCTACCAAGAACTTCTGTTCTAGTATCAAATCCGGTTTCTTTTTCAATCTTCTTAGCGAGTTCGTTAATATCTAATAAGTTTTCAGAAACGATAATGATGGCGTGGCTCTTATTTTGCGCTTTCATTTTTCTTAATTTACGGAATAAGACTTCTTCTTTAAGTGGATGTTCCACACAAATAACGCCTTCAGCGCCTTCTGCTAAAGCAGCATACATCGCTAAGTCACCACAATGTCTTCCCATAACTTCGATCAATGAACAGCGTTGATGGGAACCAGATGTATCTTTTAATTTATCGACGCATTCGCAAATTGTGTTTAAAGCGGTTGAGAAACCGATTGTTTGTTCAGTACTACCGACATCATTATCAATTGTGCCAGGGATACCGACAACTTTAATACCATATTTAGCGATTTCATTTAAACCTCTAAATGTGCCATCTCCACCGATACCGACTAAAGCATCGATTTCAAAATCGGATAAAACTGTCGCGGCTTTTTTAACGACTTCTGGTTCTTTAAATTCTGGAAGTCTGGCGCTTCTGATAATTGTGCCACCGCGATTGATAATATCTTGTGTGAAGTCTTTATTGACTTCTTTGATTTTACCAGCGACTAAACCTTTTAATCCGTCATAGACGACATACATGTCTTTACCGCGGAAGATACCTGCTCTGATGACTGCTCTTAAACAAGCATTCATGCCTGGGGCATCGCCGCCGCTAGTTAATACTGCAATTTTCTTTACCATAATTAATTACCTCGTTATAACAAGCTTATTGTGGTATAGCAATTTTAAATAAAATTACTAGTGCGCAATAATACACATATACTCTACTACAATTATAGGTCAATGATTAGTTTTTTCTTTAAAAAAAGTTGTTATCCACAAAATGAGATGTGGAAAAGGTAGTGGATTATCGGCATTTAGAGATATTTATATAAATATAAATGTCACGCATCATATATGTGGATAAGTTTTTAGATAAAATGTTGAGACCTTTTTCTTATTGAAAAGCTTTTTTTCGAGGTGCGATAATTGTCCCACGATTTGGAGGAGCTTATGGTTATTCTTTCGGAAAATGATTACTTAGATGTCAAACTCAACTCATTAATCGCTGACTACGATGTTGAAACTTTAAGTAATCTCTATCAACCCATTATCGGTTATGCTGCTTTAGCGATTTATTTCACCTTAGTGGCAGAAGCCAAAAATCAAAAAGTCACTAGTATGACAAGTCACAGTCAAATATTAAATCGCTTACAAATGGCCCCTGGCACTTTTATTGAAGCAAGAAAGCATCTTGAAGGTGTTGGTTTAGTCAGAACCTTCTTGGAAAAACAAAACGACACAACGATTTATCATTACCAAATCTATTCTCCCAAAGCCCCATATAACTTTTTCGAAGATACATTATTATTCGGTATGCTCATCAAAGCCATCGGTGATGTCGATGCAAATCGTTTCAAAATGATTTATCATTTTAGTAAGGAAGAAGAAAACGGAAAAGACATCTCTTCTTCTTTCATTGAAGTCTATAATCCAAACTTCGATGACCCAGCTTTCTTAAAGGCTATGAATGGTGCGCCTTCTATTGGTAGAAACACCGCGAAAGTGAGAAGTGGATTCAATTATGATCTCTTCTTCACTAATTTAGGAGAAATCTCTCAAATTACTTCTGTCGCTTTCACAAAGAAAGATATGAAAGAAATCGAGAGGTTAGCGACATTAAATGGCATCAGTGAACAAGAAGCCGCTTATGCTGTTTCTTCAATCTATGAACCAGCTGCTCCAAAAGGAAAACATATCGACTTCAAACAATTAACTAGATTATTCCAAGAACAAACTGATTATTCTTATCTCTTAAGTAAGAAACTCAATCGTGGTCCTAATATGGTATCCGGTAAGAGTGAGTTAGCAGGAAAAATCAATATCATGGAAACTCGTTCTCCTAAAGAATTCCTTGCCATCTTACAAAATGGTAGTCAACCCGCTTCTAGCGATTTAAAAATTGTTGATGACTTATCAAAGAAATTCCAACTAAACAACTGTGTTATTAATGTCATTATCGATTATGTCTTATCCACAAATGACAATATCCTCTCAAGAGCGTTCTCCGAAAAAATCGCTGCTTCCTTAGCTAGAGAAGGTATTGAAACCACAATCGATGCGATGAACTATTTAAAGAGAGTGAGCCGTGGTGGAAGAAAATCCACAAGTAGTGATAATTTAGAAGAAAAACCTGCAAATACTGCCCAAAAAGAACAAAAATCCCAAGAAAAAGAACTTAATTGGGACGAGATGTTAGATGACTTAGATAATGATGACGGAGGTGAATCTAATGGAAAAGCTTAAAGTAAATATGAACATTGAGAGCGATCAAGAACTCATCGCCGAGATGAAGAAGATGTATCTCGAATGTCCCCAAGCCGTGAAATATGTTAATGACTTAGGAATACCTTCAGAAGCAGTCGATGACAATATCGTGAAAATCTATGATTTCGTCAATGACATCAATTATTGCAATAAATGTCCAGGCGTGAGAAAGTGCAAAAAAAGAAACCCCTTATTGTGCACAAAACTAACTTATAGTTATGGTGTGGTGGATCGTCAATTGGTGCCTTGTAAAGCCTTACTAAAAGAAATCACATTCCAAAATCAATATGCGATTAGAGATTTTGATGATGAATGGCTAGATAGCAATTTACGTTCTATCGATCGTAACACAGGTCGTAGCGAAGCTATGCTTAAATATCAAGACTTTATTAAGAACAAACAAAACCATTGGATATATTTAGTCGGTGGTAAAAATAGTGGTCGTTCTTATTTCGCCGCCGCTTTAACAGTGGATGCAGCAAGAAGAGATAGAGGCCATATTTGCTTCTTAAATACCAGCAATCGTTTCCGTGAATTAGTGGATCTCAATTATGGTAAAAAGAAAGAGGAATTCGATAAGAAATTAGAATTATATTCTAATGTTCCTATTCTTGTCCTCGATGATTTCGGTAATGAATATAAAAACGATTACGTGAGAGATGCGATATTATTCCCGATTATCTCTACACGCGCTTCTAAGAGATTATTAACTATCTTTACAAGCGATTTCTCTTTAGAAGATATCGAAGCGCTTTATAGCAATACAAAGCCAGGAGCGATTCGCGCAAAACAGATTTGTAAATTGATTAAGTCTATGTGCGATAAGGAAATCAATCTAGGCGAGATTTCAATTTATTAATAATTTCATTAACTTGTAATTTTAAAGATTTAAGGTCGGAGTCATTAACGATAATGAAATCGGCCTTCTTTTTATTTTCCTCAAAGGATGTATATTCATTAATCTTCTTTAATTCTTTTTCGCTGTCTTTATTTCTTTGTTTCAATAATATCATCTGCTTATCTTTGGAGATATCAACAGCGATAATGACGTCGAACATCTTGTTCATCTTACTTTCAAATAACAAAGGAACTTCAACTGCAACTAAACCATCAGGATTATTTTTGACGAATAATTCAACTTCCTTTTTCACTAAAGGATGAACAATATTATTAATCTTTTTAATATCTTTGGGATGATTCGCTAAATGCTCTCTTAATAGGTCGCGATTAATGTGCTCTTCATTTGGTAAATTAAATGTTTTATTGATTAAATCAATAATTTCTTTCTTTTGATATAAATCGGTAACTACATCATCAGAAGAGATAGTGGGTATATTAGCTTCTTTAAATGTCTTCAATACCTCTGATTTACCAGAGGAGATTTTGCCGAAGATGGCCACTTTAATTTGTTTGGATTTTAAAACTTGGCAGTGCGGACAATAAGTGGTGCCTCTACCTCCGACTTTCATAAAGCGGAATATCGCACCGCATTTCGGACATTCCGTATCGGCTTTGCCGTAAGCGAGTAATCTAGTTTGGAAATTTCCATCGATATCTTTTCCGGGGTGGTAACTCTTAATCGTGGAACCACCAGAAACAATCGCTTCTTTTAAAATGCGAGAAGCTTCTCTTTTGATATCTTCCCATTGATGGAGAGTAATTTTGTTAGCGGGTGTTAAGGGATGGATATTTGTCGCGAATAATGTTTCATCAACATAAATGTTGCCTAACCCAGTCATTAATTCTTGTGATAAAAGTGCACTTTTAATCGGCAAAGAACTTCTTTTCACTTGTTTAATGATAGTTTTGGGATCAGAGTCCCAAGGTTCAGGTCCTAATTTAGCAATCTCTTTATCTTTGAGATATTCTTCTTCGCTAGATAATTTAAGATAGCCAAAAGAACGTGAGTCATCATAACAAAGTTTATGATTGTTATCTAAATGAATAACGACACGAGCGTATTTAGTATTAGTGTCAGATTCTAATATTTCGTAATATTTACCTTCCATTCTTAAATGAGAGATAATCACTTTGTTATTGGTGAGATGGAAAATTAAAAATTTTCCCACTCTAGATAAGGAAATAAATTTTTCTCCAATCACACCTTGTTTAAAAGTATTCGGATCACCATGGATACAAGTCGCTCTTAAAACATCGATACCGGTGATGGTGCGACCGATGACGATTTTTTCTAAAACTCTTTTAACAGTTTCAACTTCTGGTAGTTCAGGCATATTAATTATTTGGCATCATACCAATCTTTGCCAAATCCTCCATCAACTTCTAATGGAACATCTAATTTCATAGCGTTCTCCATGGTGGATTTCACTAGATTATAGATTTGTTCTTTTTCTTCTTTATAAACTTTGATAATTAATTCGTCGTGGATTTGTAAAACCATTTTGGATTTATATCCACCTTCTTTTAAAGCTTTAGCGACATTAATCATCGCTAATTTGATTAAGTCCGCAGCAGTGCCTTGAATAGGAGCGTTCATCGCGGCACGTTTAGCAAATTCTCTCGTTTGATAATTACTGTCGTGAATTTCTCTTAAATATCTTCTTCTACCTAATAGTGTGGAGACATATCCATCCTTTGTGGCGTCAGCGATAATCTTTTGGAAGAATATAGAAACTTCTGGATATGATTGATAGAAAGAATTAATGATATTTCTCGCTTCTTTCGGGAAGATTTCTAATTGTTCCGCTAGTCCCCAATCAGAGATGCCATAAACGATACCAAAATTCACAGTTTTAGCGCGTCTTCTCTGCAGTGGTGTTGGTTCACCTTCTAGGTTAAAAAGCTTTTTAGCGGTAGCCGCGTGAATATCCTCACCAGAACGGAAGATATCTTGGAGAGCTTTGCAACCTGATAAACTGGATAACACTCTTAATTCAATTTGTGAATAGTCAAGTGATAAAATCTCAATATCATCATCAGGATAATAGAAGGCTTTACGAATCAATTTACCTTCTTCATCTCTTACGGATATGTTCTGTAAATTTGGTTCACTGGAAGATAGTCTACCAGTCGTGGTTAAGGCTTGGTTAAATTTAGCGTGGATCTTGCCATCACTATGAATATGAGCCTTTAATCCTTCGACATATGTAGAGACTAATTTGAAATATTTACGATATTCTAAAATTTTATTGACGATTGGATGCTCATCAGCGATTTCTTTTAAATTATCCACTGATGTCGATTGCTTTCTATTAGCGCTTAAACCCATTTTGGTGAAAAGAATCTCACCAATTTGTTTTGGAGAAGCGAGATTAAATTTCTCTCCTGCCATTTCATAGATTTCGTTAGCGAGGATTTCTTCTTTTTCTTTATAGACATCACCAAATTCATCGAGCTTTTTCTTGTCTAATGGGAAACCTTCAATTTCCATATCCGCTAAAGTATCGATAAGAGGAACTTCTAATGTTTCATATAATTTAATCGCGTCTATTTTATTTAATTCGGAGAATACTTTATCCTTTAAATATTTACTGAAATACGCCATTTTTGCAGTCAATTGTGGGTTTTCTGCGCTAAATAACGATATTTCATCATCTTTAGTGGAGAGATCAACACCATAGATGTTCATGACGATTTCTGGATTGTTCTTTAATGAACTATCCACTAAATAAGAAGCGATGAGCAAATCAAAATAGACACCATTAATTTCGATATCGTGTTTTGCTAGAGCGACCTTAATAGCTTTATAGTCATAGCAGTATTTTCTAATAGATGAATTTTTTAAAATCTTTTGAGCAAACTCATCTTTTTTGAGATCTTCAAGACTGATATAAAGATTAGTTTTTTTAAAGGAAATGACGAGTCCATAGAAACTACCTAATGTATAGTTATCATCTTCAAAGTCCAAGGCGATACCGATATCATTACCGACTTCGTATCCTTTTAAAGAAGAAACGCTATCTACTTTAAGTTCGATAGAATTTAAATCTTTCTTCTTCCATTTAGGCTGAACCTTATTAATAAATTGTCTTAAACCATATTTTTGGCAGAATTCATTAATCGTAGGGAAATCATATCCTTTATATTCGGTATCTGAGATATCAAAAGGTAATTCGATATCAGTTTTGATGATGGCTAAATCACGAGAGATTCTTCCGATATCTCCGTGTTCTTTAATCATCTCACCAACTTTACCTTTAATCTCATCTGCATGAGCGATAATATTGTCAAAACTACCGTATTCTTCGATTAATTTAACCGCGGTTTTTTCACCGATTCCCGGGATACCTGGTAGGTTATCACTAGAATCACCTCTTAAACCTTTATAATCAATGATT
>JAEEHE010000135.1 GCA_016280685.1 Caryophanales bacterium | reverse complement strand
GGTTTTTTCGGAGTCATGGTACCGACACGGGTGCAGACACCACGTTTTTGGGATGCGGCTTGACCGATGTTTTTCTTCTTTAAAGAGTTCCATCTGGTTCCTAAAGCTGGCGCTTTGGATTTCCAAGTCTTGTTGTGTCTACCTTCACGAACTAATTGGTTAATGGTTGGCATATAATTGCTCCTTTCAATGACTATTTATTAACGTGGGCGTTTCCACGGAACCGGGTGTATCATATATTCTTCTTAAAAAATAGACCAACCGGTCAATGTGTATTGATTACACACGCTCATATATATTATAGAGATAATAAAAAAGAGGCAAGAAAAAAAGTAAAAATTTTATAAATTTTATTTCAACGTATCCAGGAGTATCAAATATCCACTTCTAATCAGATGAAGAGATATTGCTAATTTCCAATGTGGCCTCTTTAGAAGATAGGCCTTTGACCTTTAATTTAAAATTAATTTGTTCACCATCGCTGAAGGTGAAATCTTTAAATGTAGCGATGCCAAAATCATCGCCCACTCTAAATAATGTTTCGTTATCCGCAGGGATACCATCAATAAAGGTATTATCACCACTACCTTCTAATAAATGGATTAAAACAGGATAACCATTTAACGCTTTTTCATCAGATATTGAATTGCTATAAGCATAATCGACACCGACAATCTTATTACCAATCTTAGTCTCGGCTTCCGGATCATCGACTGTCGCAATTAAAGGAGAACCACTTCTTCCTTTTTGAAAATAGCCTAATGTGGCGTTGATATGATAGATTCTAATGCCGTGATGTTGAGGATAGGTATAAACACCAGTTCTTCCATCCTTATCCGTATAAGAATAGGAACCATTAAATTTATTTAATCCTTCCGGTGTGAAATAATCCACGAGGAGATATTCGCTAAAAGGAGAGGGATTGGCTCTATATTTCGAAGAGGGGATTAATAAATAATCGCCACTGCTTTGGAATGGTCTTAAATTCACTGTCGTAGTTTCTAAGTTCTCATTAATTACATAGGGAGATGTCCATTGTAATAAATATTTGCTAAAGGAAGAATGATCTCCGATATTATAGTCCATCATATCGAAACATCCTGTAGGACCATAATGAAATAAGGAATTATTACCAGAAGCATAAATATTGTAATAATCGGTTAAACCTAATAAATGTCCAGCTTCATGAATCAAATAATTAGTGTTAGATAAATTACCTCTGGCTTTAATCTTATCCACACTACTCCAGGCATAAGCATTAACATAAGGGGCTTCGTTATTTAATTCATATTGCCCTTGATGAGTGTAATAGACATAAGCCCAAAATAAAGAATTAGTGTCGCCATTTTCATCCAAAGGATAATCGTATATCGCATATACAGCATCGATATAACCATCACCATCAGTGTCATATTGATCGATATTATCAATAAGGTTTTGTTTCTTTAACCAATCCACTGCTTGGGCCACTAATAAGGTAGATGCTTTCGTGTGATCAGTCGTATTTAAAGCAGAACGCCAATCCTTGGCTTTAATCATATCATTACGATACCAAGGGGCCACTGCGCCAGTAATCTTTAATTGACCATAAGATGACTTATTATAATATCCCGCAACGGAATCATAAGTAGTTCTTTTTGTCTCTCCAAAGAAAGCATTTTCAATATAGGTATGTTTTTCTCCTAAAGAAGGAACATTGCTATCCGCAAAAGCAATAGGTACGACTAAAAGTTTCTTCTCTCCTTTAGGGAAGATCGATTTCTTTAATAAATCACTATTAGTCATCGATAATAGGCCTTGTAAGGAACTTACATTACCATTTCGAGTATTTATAGCGTTTACGCTTTTACTTCTCTTAGAATAGGTGTTTTCTTCATCGATCATCAAATCTTGTTCTTCCACATAATTTGTATAAGGAACAAATTTTAAAGAAGCTACACCAGTGCAACTAGAGAGTAAGATAGGAATAATAATTAAAGAAAGTATTTTCTTTGTCATAACAATATTATTTTAAAAGATTAATAACTTTTGTAAAGTGAGGGACTGTTTTCAGTTTATAATAGAAAAGATGGACAAAAAGAAATTATTTAACACGATATTAGATGTCGCTAAAACGGTGACGCCTGCGATTGTCACTGAACAAATCTATGACAAGATGTTTGGTCACCACTTCTTTTCTTATCGCCCCTTATATTTTTCTTTAGAAGATTATCCTGATTTAATTAGAGAAAGACATCATTTCTATTCCTATAGTAAAAATCGTTTAACTGGTTACATGTATCAATGCAAAACCAGCACAAAAAAGGGAATATTCGTCTTCGCTCACGGATATGGAGGCGGCGGTCACCACTGCTACTTAGATTTAATTCACAGCCTATGTCTTAGAGGATATTATGTCTTTGCCTATGATGCGACTGCGAATGATGAAAGTGAAGGTCATACAATAAAAGGATTTACCCAAGGGTTATTAGACGCTGATAAGGCAATATCATATGTGGAATCTTTAAAAGATTATGAAAAACTTCCCTTATATTTATGCGGTCATTCTTGGGGTGCTTATTCTATGTCCGCTGTTATCGGATGGCATGTCCGCGTCAAAGGATTAATCGCTTTTTCTGGTTTTAATCAATCCACTTCTATCTTTAAAGCACGTGGAGAGATGTATGCTGGTGATAAAGCTAATGATTTCATGGCCTATGTAGAAACTTATGAACATCTATTATTCGGTGATATTTATAAATCAACCGCGATTAATGCCTTCCATAACACCAAAGCCAAAATCTGCATCGTTCATAGTGAGGATGATGAAACCGTCCCTATATCTATCGGATTAGATTTATATAAAAAAGAATTTAAAAATGATAAGAGATTTAAATTTATCAGATTATTAAATAGAGGTCACGGCACTGTCTATTACACATTATCCGGTAAGAGATATCATGAGAAAATCGCTCATCAATATAATCAATTCGTGAAAAAAGAAAAACCGGATGAAGAAGGAAGAATTAAATATCTTAAAGAACATATCAATCGAGAAAGATATAATCACCTTATCGATGAAGAATTATTAGATAGATGTTTAAAACATATTAAATAAACAAAAAAATAACGCTCACGAGGAGCGTTATTTATTTTATAAATAGAAGAATTATTTCTTGTTTTCTTCGTCCGCTTTACGGATCTTTTCATGAATGGCGTTAATGGCGCGATCATGTTCTTCCACGTAGCGGTCGCTGACTTCTTTCATCTTCTTTTCCACGGTGAAGCCGTCCAATAATTCTTCTTCTTGCTCGTTAGATAATAAACCTCTACCAGCAGGAATTAAGTGACCAGTGATGACGTTTTCTTTTAGACCGTGTAAATTATCGCGTTTGCATTTAATAGCCGCATCGGTTAAGACACGAGTGGTCTCTTGGAAGGAAGCAGCGGATAAGAAACTTTCTGTTTCTAAGGCGGCCTTTGTAATACCGAGAATTAATGGTTCAAAGACAGCGGGACGTTTGCCTTCTAATAAGACTTTCGCGTTCTTTTCGGTGAAGGTATTAATGCTGACACGTGTACCAGCGATCATATCAGTATCACCACCATCGACAACGAACACCTTGCGGAGCATTTGTCTAACGATGACTTCGATATGTTTGTCACTAATACCGATGGATTGAGCAGAATAGACTTTTTGAACTTCTTTTAAGATGTAGTTCTCAACGGCTACTGCATCAGCGTTAACGAGTAATTTCTTCGGAGAAATAGCACCTTCGGTAATCTTACCACCATTGATAATCTTATCGCCTTCATGGACTCTTAAACGAGCGCCGAAGTTGGTGTTATATTCTTTTTCTTCTAAGTCATTTCTGATGGTGACGACATAAGAGCCACCATCTTCTCTAATCTTAGTGACCACACCAGAGATTTCACTAATTGTGGCTTCACCTTTAGGTGTACGAGCTTCAAATAATTCTTGAACACGAGGTAAACCCATGGTGATATCGCTACCAGCAACACCACCAGTATGGAATGTTCTCATGGTTAATTGTGTACCAGGTTCACCGATGGATTGAGCAGCCATAATACCAACAGCTTCGCCCACTTCCACTTTGCGACCTGTCGCTAAGTTACGACCATAGCAGTGTGCGCAGACGCCATCTTTAGTTTCACAACCAAATAAGCTTCTGATTTCCACTTCTTTGATACCGGATTTGACGATTTCGTCAGCGGCGGTTTCATCGATCATGGTGTTACCTTCGACGATGACTTCACCAGTTTCAGGATCTAAGATATCGTTTAAGGCATAACGACCCACTAAGCGGTCTTGTAATTTAGAAATGACACTATTTTGGGCAGAATCTCTAATTTCTCTCACTAAGAAGCCATGGTCAGTGCCACAGTCTTCTTCTCTGACGATAACGTCTTGAGAAATATCGACTAATCTTCTTGTTAAGTAACCGGAGTCAGCGGTCTTTAAGGCTGTATCAGCACCACCCTTACGGGCACCGTGAGTAGCGATAAAGAATTCAGACACGGTCATACCTTCACGGAAGCAACGTTTGACAGGTAATTCGATGGTGTCACCAGAGGTAGAACCCATCAAGCCTCTCATACCAGCTAATTGAAGGATGTTAGAGATGTTACCACGAGCACCGGAATCACTCATCATGAAGATGGAGTTATTACGGTCTTTATTAAATTGTGCGGTTAATTTCTCTTGGACTTCGTTTTTCACGTTTTCCCAAACGCCGACGACTTGTTTATGTCTTTCTTCGTTGGTTAATAAGCCCATTTGATACATATCGGTGAGTTCGGCGACTTTATCATCACCGCTCTTCAAGATTTCTTCCTTGCCTTCGACCATATGGATATCGCTTAAAGCGATAGATAAGCCGGCGACTGTGGAATAATGGAAACCTTGGTCTTTAATCTTGTCAAGAACAGCACTGGTCTTCGGATTACCTTGACGATCATAACGTTGGAAGATCGCATTAATAATCTTACCTAAGTCTTTCTTGGCAAATGGTTTTAAGACATCACGTTTAGCGAATTCTTCAGGGATATTGGTTCCTCTAGGAACGATATATTTACGTAAGGAAGCCTTGTCACCCATTAAGGATTTTTCATTGACTTCGTTTAAATATGGGAAATCCGCAGGGAAAATGAGGTTGAAGATAATCTTACCAACTGAGGTAAGGACATAACTCTTATTCTCTTCTTCATTAAAGCGTGATTTTAATAGAGCACTACCGAGGATAGCGACACGGTTATGTAAATGAATTTGTTTAGTTTGATAGGCTAATAAGACATCATCAACATTTCTGAAGACTTTGCCTTCACTAGCAGCGTAAAGTTCATATCTTTCCGCTTCTTCTTCATCACCATAACCACGTAATTCTTTGGCTTTTGCTAAGAATTCCGCTTTGGTCTTTTCGGTGGTTAAGTAATAGTTACCGATAACCATGTCTTGGGATGGGGTAACGATTGGCTTACCATCTTTTGGACCTAAGATGTTGTTGCTCGCGAGCATTAAGTCTAAAGCTTCTTCTTGAGCCGCTTTGCTTAATGGGACGTGAACCGCCATTTGGTCACCATCGAAGTCAGCGTTAAATCCGGTACACACTAAGGGGTGTAAACGAATCGCACGGCCATCGACTAAGATAGGTTGGAAGGCTTGAATACCAAGTCTATGTAATGTTGGCGCACGGTTTAATAAGACAGGGTGTTTGCTAATGATTTCTTCGACGATATCAAAGACGACATTTTCATATCTATCGATGATTTTATCAGCTTGTCTATGAGCATTAGCGATACCGCGGTCTAATAATTCACGAGCGATAAATGGACGTAATAATTGAATCGCCATTTCTCTTGGTAAACCGCATTGATACATCTTTAAGGATGGACCGACAGCGATAACGGAACGACCGGAATAGTCGACACGTTTACCGAGTAAGTTTTGTCTAAAACGACCTTGTTTACCTTTAAGAGCACTACTTAAGCTCTTTAAGGCACGGCCACCAGGACCTTGAACAGGTTTATTTCTACGGCCGTTATCAATTAAGGCATCCACCGCTTCTTGAAGCATACGTTTTTCGTTATTTAAGATAACTTGTGGAGAATTCATTTCGATTAATCTCTTTAAACGGTTGTTTCTAGAGATGACACGACGATATAAATCGTTTAAGTCACTAGCGGCGAAACGACCACCATCAAGAGCGAGCATCGGACGAAGATCTGGCGGGATGACAGGAATGACATCGAGAACCATCCATTCAGGCTTATTGTTGGGGTTTTTGAAAGCTTCAATAACCTCTAATCTCTTAGTGAGTTTAGGACGGCTTGTGGGGCTTGTTTCTTTCATCTTGCGGTTGATTTCTTCCGCTTCAGCATCTAAATCGATTTCTTGTAATAAACGTTTGATAGCGGCAGCACCTTCGGAGAATTCGGAACCGTTAAATTTCTTAACGAAATTAGCGACGATTTCAAATGGGAAGGTTTCCGCAGGGTTCTCTAATGTAGCGATTAATTGTTCGCATCTTTGATAGTCTTCACTACCTTCGATGAGACCCCATTCTTCACCATGTTCGATAATTTCTTTTAAAACAGGGATGAAGATTTCACGACCATTACGTTCATTGACGAATTCGCGTTTGGTAAGGCATTTACTCTTACCAGGATTTAAGCAGATGTGGGCAGCGTAATAAACGACTTCTTCTAATTGTTTAGGAGAAACGCTTAATAATAAACCGATTCTGCTGGGGATACCTTTAAGGTACCAGATGTGGGTACAAGGAGAATTGAGTTCGATATGACCCATTCTTTCTCTACGGACATCTTTTGTGGTGACTTCGACACCACAGTTATCGCACACTGTACCGGCAAATCTAATTTTCTTATATTTACCACAGTGACATTCATAATCCTTGCTAGGACCAAAGATTCTTTCACAATATAAACCATCTGGTTCTGGCTTTTGACTACGATAGTTGATGGTTTCTGGTTTTAAAACTTCACCATGAGACCAACTACGGATTTTTTCAGGAGAGGCAAGACCGACTTGGATTGCGCTTAATTTTTTAACATCAAACATCGTTATTTACCTCCTTATTCTTCTTCTCTCGCATCACGGACAGAATATCCATCTGTTTCCACGACGCTTTCAGGACCGGCTTCACCAGTTAAGTTACGAATATTAGAATTGATCTTTCTTTCTTCTTTTTGGGCTTCTTTGGCGAGAGCGTCCATGTCAATGGCGTTACCTTCACCATCGAGTAATGTCACATCCATAGAGAGAGCTTGTAATTCTTTAACGAGCACTCTGAAGGCTTCTGGCATACCTGGTTTCGGTAATTCTTGACCTTTAATAATGGCTTCGTAAGTCTTTCTACGACCGACTCTATCATCGGATTTAACGGTAATAATTTCTTGTAAGACGTGGGCGGCGCCATAAGCTTCAAGAGCCCAGACTTCCATTTCACCAAATCTTTGACCACCGTT
>JAEEHE010000134.1 GCA_016280685.1 Caryophanales bacterium | reverse complement strand
GCACAAGCAGAGACAAGGTTAATAGGAGGAAAATGAAATATGGCACGTATTGTTGGTGTTGATATTCCGAATGACAAACCAGTCAAAATCGCCCTTACCTATATTTATGGTATCGGCAGATACACCGCTGTCAAAATTTGCGAAGCTGCAAAAGTCGATGGCATGATCAGAGTTAAAGATTTAACTGACGATCAATTCGCAGCGATCAGAAATGAAATCGCTCAATATAAAACCGAAGGTGATCTCCGTAGAGAAGTCGCTTTAAACATCAAACGTTTAACCGAAATTAACTGCTACAGAGGATTACGTCACAGAAGAGGCTTACCAGTCCGTGGTCAAAGAACCAAGACTAACGCTCGTACTCGTAAAGGTCCACGTAAGACCATTGCGAATAAGAAGATGGCGCCTCAAGGTTAATGAAAGGAGAAGAGAGTTATGGCAAAGAAAACAACTACTCGTAAAAAGAAAGTCAAACGCTCATTTACTAAAGGTGTTGCCCACATTCATTCCACTTTCAATAACACAATTGTGACAATTTGTGATGAACAAGGTAATGCCTTAAGTTGGTCCAGCGCCGGTGCGATGGGCTTCAAAGGTGCAAAGAAAGCCACTCCATTTGCTGCTCAACAAGCGGCAGAAGCTGCTGGTAAAGCTGCCTATGACCAAGGCATCCGTCAAGTCGACGTCGATGTTAAAGGTCCAGGTCCAGGTCGTGAAGGAGCTATCCGTTCCTTAGCCGTCGTGGGTTTACAAGTCTTATCCATCGTTGATAGCACACCGATCCCCCATAATGGTTGCCGTCCACCAAAACGCCCCAGAGGCTAATAGGAGGTTATTAACATGAAAATTGCTAATCCTTTTGAAAGATTCGGCATCTCTCAAGCTGACTATGATGGCACAGAGAATTATGGCCGCTTCGTCATCGAACCACTCGAAAGAGGTTTTGGTAACACATTAGGTAACGCTTTAAGAAGAGTGTTACTCTCCAGCTTACCAGGCGCATCCTTATACGCCGTGGAAGTGGAAGGTGCCCGTCATGAATTCACCGCTTTAGAAGGCGTGGAAGAAGACGTGACATCCATCATCTTAAACTTAAAAGGCCTCGTCTTAAGAATTCCTGAAGGCGATGACACCAATAAGAAATTAGAAATCGACGTCAAGGGTCCTCATACCGTCACCGCGGCAGACATCGCTCTTCCTTCCGGTGTGGAAGTCGTCAATCCTGACTTAGAAATCGCTCACGTCTGTGAAGGCGGCAGCTTACACATGGTCTTACACGCCAGAAATGGTCGTGGTTATGTGACCGGTGAACAAAACAAAGTAATCCATTCTGGCTTACAATTAGGCGTTATCGCTACCGATAGCAACTACTCCCCAGTCAGAAAGGCCAATTATACCGTCGAAAACACCCGTGTGGGACACGATTCCCGTTTTGACAAACTAACAGTCGAAATTTGGACAAACGGCTCTATTTTGCCCCAAGAAGCACTCGCTTTATCCGCGAAAATCTTAATCGCTCACTTAAATAAATTCTTAGACGTCGCTGATATCACTCGTGATATTAACATCGAAAAGGATGAAGTTAAGGTTGAAGAAAACAAATACGAGAACTTCACCATTGAAGAACTCGATCTCTCTGTCCGTTCTTATAACTGTTTAAAGAGAGCGGGTATCCAAACCATCTTAGAATTAACAGATAGAACAGAAGAAGACATGATGAAAGTGAAGAACTTAGGTAAGAAATCTCTTAAAGAAATTAAAGAGAAACTCGTCGCCTATGGTCTCTCCTTCAAAGACTTTGAATAAGGAGGTAACTATTTATGCCAGCACAAGGTAGAAAAAATGTCCATGGTAAGACCGGCGTTAGATTCAAAGCCGCTTATACCAAAAGCAAATACGAGAATATGCTTCGTAATGTCGTTACTGACTTAATTCTCCACGGTTCCGTCAAAGTGACAGAAGCCACTGGTCGCGATATCGTCAAAGAAGCAGATCGTTTAGTGACATTAACCAAAAATGAAGATGTCATGAACGCGAAAAGACAAGCCGCTAGATTCGTGAGAAATATCTCTAACGAAAAAGGCGTCTCCGCATTAGATGTCTTATTTAATGAAATCGGTCCTAAATTCAAGGAACGTAATGGTGGTTACACCAGAAGATTAAAACTCGGCAATAGACGTGGTGATGATGCACCTATCGTCTTAGTGGCTTGGGTTGACTAATCTAATCATTAAAACAAATACCCATTAGTGATGAACTAGTGGGTTTTTTTCTTGAAATTACACAAAATTACACAAAAATTTAATTATTCATAATTAACAAACAACATATTTACAAAAGTTGTTAACTTTTATCGACTTAATTTATTTTGTACTGCATCAATTTGCTCTTGAGTTAAACCAATTGATAACAAATAGTTATTAACTTGACTATGATAATTTGCAGTCAAAAGATTAGTGGTTTTATTAAAATCAAATACATATCTAATCATTTCATCGATATGTAATTCTTTAATAGTGTCATATTTTTTCGTGCCTTTTTCAATGCCATAGTAGTTGTGGTAGGTGATGAAATAGTCTTCGATTAATTCTTCATATGACGCACCACAGAGGGCTTCGATGACCATACAAACATAACCGGTTCTATCCTTACCTTCTAAGCAGTGGATATAATATGGACCATCATTATTTAAGATTGATAAGAACATGGTCTTCATCTTATTAGAGAAGTCTTCGGTTTTATAGGCTGCTGCCATACCGAGAGGCAAAACCTTTTCTTCTTCATCTAAATATTGGAAATATTCGGATTTGAAGTCATCTTTTTGATAGAAACCATCAATTGTCGCTCTATTATCGGCAAGATCGATATCATATTTGATTTCTAATTCTTCTAAGATAATATCGACAGTTTCCGCACGTTTTCGACGATTATCGATAGGAGAAGCTCCTCTATATAAGAGATTGTCTTTGATATTACCGGCATTAATCTCTCTAAAGTTAGCGAATTGTTCGCGATTATCATATTCGTTAATATCATCGCTATAGGAGATGGATAGGGTCTCTTCGATATCGATGAATTTGCCACTTTCATAAATGGTGATAGTGACTGTGGTATTTTCATCAAAATGATTAGAAACGTAGATATCGTCACCATAGTTGATACAGAACTTGATATAGTCATATCCGGGGTATCCCACTAATAATTCTTGACCTGCTGGAACATAATAGCCACTGTAGTAGCCGATATTTTCATATTTTACATCATTAGAGAAAGTTAAAGAAACACTGTCGCCGAATTTAAAACCTAAATCATTAAAACTAGCGATAGAGATATCGATATAGGCTCCACCGAATTCATCATCGTGGTGGATGGAATAATTATTTAAGACTGGTTCTTTTTCTTTTTTCTGTTTCTGACAACCACTGATCGCAGAGATTGTCATCATTAGAGTGGCCACGAATAGTAACTTTTTCATGTTATTTTCTCTCTTTTCTTTTGCTGTGTTAATTTTAGTTAATACAAATGTTAAAATAAATAAGATTATGGGATTGGTGGTTAATTTATATAAGAAATATTTCGTGAGAAGATTTGATAAAGAACCAGGTGTTCCTTATTATTCTTATACTGATTTTTCTGGTTTAAAGAGGGAAGATTATTCCTTTAATAATACCAAAGGAACAGAAATTAGATATTTCTTCTACTATTACGATAATTATCAAGAAGATAAGATTATTCTCTTATTACATGGTATGGGTCCAGGACATGCAGCTTATCTAAGAGAGATTAACGAATTAGCAAGAAGAGGATATAAAGTCTTAACTTTAGATTACCAAGGATGTGGAGAATCTAAAGGTGAAGATATGGCTTCGATGAATGAACCGACAAGAGATGTGGTTGATTTATTAAATCATCTACATTTAGATAAAGAGATTATTATCTATGGTCATTCTTTAGGTGGTTACACTGGACTTCATGTTTTAACGAGAAGAAAAGATATCAAAAAAGCCATTATTTTAGCGGGAATTTTAGACGCTGAAGCAATTGGTCTTGTGACGATTAAATCTCGCTTAGCGGTCTCAATAATCGGTAAATACGAGAAGAAAATCGAACCGGAATACAATAAGCCCGATATTTTAGGTTATTTAAAGAATACTGATGCGGAAATATTATGCATTCAATCATTAGATGATATGACCATTCCTTATAAGATTTTCTTAGGGATAGTGGAGAAGGTTGATAATAAGCATATCCATATCGTGAAAGTTAATAATCGCGGGCATAATCCGAACTATACGGAAGAAGCCGCTAAATATTTGAGTGAGGTTTTCGGAACATTTAATCAACTATTAAAAAAGAAAAAGATTAAAAGCGATGAAGAAAAGATTAATTATTTTAAAGATGTGGATATAAATAGATTGACTGAACAAGATCAAGATATGTTCAATCAAATCGATACTTTTATAAAGGAGAGAAGTTAATCTTCTCTTTTTGTTTATCTTTGTCGTTCTTGCTATTTTTTTAAAATGTTTTATATTAATACAATATGAGAAGTAAAAAGTTCTGGTATTTATTTGTCGCTTTAGTCACTTACGTCCTCTTTATTTCCTTCCCGACTTACTTATTTACCACTAATCAGGTTGTGAAATATTCCGTGGAAGTAGGACTAAGAAGCCTTTACCTTGTTTTTATTGTCTTGTTCTCTATCTTCGCAAAAATTGCGGTTCCTTATACCGGTAAGACGAGATTTAAAAATATATTCTTATTACTTCCTCTATTCTTTGTCGCTTTCTTCTATCTCTTTTATTGGGGTGTTGTGACTAGATCATCGATCCCCAATCCGTTAGATACAGTTTTTAACTCCAATGGTAATAACACGAAAGAGATATTGGAATTTGTAGCGATTATCTTAATGGTGGTGGAAGAAGAAATCCTATTTAGATATATTCTTCAAAGAAATCTCATGGTGGGACATAAGATTGTCCGTATCTTAATTACCGCAGCGATATTCGCGGTATGTCACTTCTTCTTCATGCTCTATCACTTTAACGGCATTATCAATCCTATCGAATTAATCGAAATACCATTTATCTTTGGTATCGGTATTATCTTGGGATTTTTATTCGAGTACACAAATAATATCTTTGTACCGATTATCTTCAGTTTAATATTTACAATATGTAAGAGATTAATTAATGAAGTGAGCTTTGCAAATGCGGATGGCTCCTTCTATTTAACCCTTAGTTTAGTCACTGTCGGTGCCGCGGCATATTTATGTATTTTCTATTTCTTAATGTTAAAAAGGGAAAATAGATAACTATTGTTATATAATAAACATAATAGGGATTGATGAGTATTATGAAAAAGTTTAATAAGTTTTTACTTGGCGCTTCTTTAGTAGCCTTTTTAGCGACCGGTGTTGCCTCTGGGCTCACTTTACAAAATCATTTAGAAAATAAAGAAGTTTCAGTGGAAGCGGCAGTCGGTAACTATTATGATTCCATCAGTGATTCATTAACTGGTACGCAGTTATTAGACGCTTTACATACTTTAAATAATACGAAGAGAAAGAAAACTGTCGGTTATAAACCATTCCGATATTTTGCTTCCAAATGTGACATTGATCCGACTGGAAGCGGTAAGATTGTCGGTTTCTACGATAATAAATTAATCGGTCCTGATTGGGATGGTGGCAGTACTTGGAATAGAGAACACGTTTGGCCTAATATTAGAGAAGGCAATAAAGTCGAAGATGACGCTCATATGGTGAGACCTGCTGCGACTAGCACTAATAGTGATAGAGGTAGTAGAGGCTTCGGTACACAATCTTATGATCCGGGTAAATATGTTGCTTATTATCGTGGTGCCGCAGCGAGAATTATTTTCTATGCTGCTATAGCAGATACTAGTTTGCAAGTCGTTGATTATCCATTTAATTACGATGGTGTAGGTAATGGCAATAATGGTTATCCTAATGGCTCAATGGGCAGTTTAAGCGATATGCTCTTATGGAATTTACAATATCAACCATCCGATACATCTTTTACCGGTGCGAACGATTTAGCGAGAAGAACCGAATTAAATAGAAATGAAGTTATTCAAAATCATAGCGATGGTCAAGGTAATAGAAATCCCTTCATTGACCATCCGGAATACGCTTGTAAGATTTGGGGCAACACTAATGATAAGACTAGACAAATATGTGGTCTTGCTCCCGCATCTGAACCAACCAGTATTACTTTAAATAAAACTAGTGGCACTATTAAGAAGGGACAAACTGTTCAATTATCAGTTTCTAGTGTTACTCCAAGCGATGCTTCTAAAGAAGTAACTTGGAGAAGTGATAATACCAGTATTGCTTCCGTTAGTAATGGTGGTCTAGTTTCTGGTGTCGGTGTGGGTACAACTACAATCTATGCCACATCCAAAGTAAAAACATCAGTTTATGCTACTTGCACAATTACTGTTACTGAAGGTACACCCGAAGCACCAGCACCGACAAAGATCACTTTGAATTATAGTGATGAAACAATTGAGAAAGGTCAAACCATTCAATTATCAGTTGCCAGTGTCACTCCAAGCGATGCTTCTAAAGAAGTGACTTGGAGAAGTGATGATAGCGATATTGCTAGTGTTGATGATAATGGTTTAGTAACTGCTGTTGGCAAAGGTGTTACTGTCATCTATGCGACATCTAAAGTCAAAGCTTCTGTCAGCACTTATTGTTATATAGAAGTCATCGAAAATGATAGTGGAGGCGATGATAGTTCATCAAGCGAAAGTGAACCATCATCAAGTGAAAGCGAACCAGTGACTCCTGTGGAACCAGAAAAGCCGAAGAAAAAAGGTTGTGGCGGTTCCTTAATCGCTGCTTCAATTGTTGTTCCTGCTCTTTTAGGAATAGGCACATTAATCATCATTAAAAAGAAGAAAGATTAATCAATATGAATAAAAAAATCTTAGTTTTAGTGCCGTTTTTGCTATTAACAGTCGGTTGTAACACTAAAAAAGAAACACCCACTAGTATTGATAGCGGAACTTCTTTTGATAGTTCTGAATCAATCAATAGTGATGAATCTTCTTCTAGTGAACCTATCTATACCTTATTTGACAAAGTATTTACCTTTAAAGATGGTATCTATGCGAATAAGAATTTCGGTATCGATGATACTGATGCAAACAAAGCGGCATTCCTTGATAATCTGAATACGGAAGCGGGAACGGAGATGTTTACTTCTTTATCCGTGGAAAAATGTTTCTTTAATATTTATGGTGAAGAAACTAATAAATACACAATGGTGGTCGGATCACAAAAAGCTTTAGGAAAAATGACTTTAAATAGCAGTTATGACATCGTCAAAGTGAAAGCCAGTGTCCAAGCTTATAATAAATATATTTCTTATAATGATTCCTGGAGTATTGATCCCGAAGTGGAATTCTCACTGATGGATGAAACATTTGATTTGTCCGATACGATTAAAGAAAATGAGGCTCCGGAGATAGTCACTAAAGAAGTTAATGTTGGTCACACAAATAAACTTACTATTAATGGTTTAAGTGGACGTTTCTTCTTACATCAATTAACCGTGACCTATCGTATCCTTGGATGCGCTTAAAATGAAAAAGATTATCATTATCTTTTCCTTACCGATTTTATGTTTATTAACTTCATGCGAAAGCGTGAAGTCTTTTTCTTGGCAAGAAGAACCTAATTACAAAAAAGAAATACACGGTTTAGATAAAAATACGATGCCGATCGCTGGTTTTTCGGGACCGACATATTCAGGAAGAGGTTCTTCTAATAGTAATCCTTATACCCTTAGTGATGAAGATGTTCGTCAACAATGGGCTTTAGCCAAGGAAGCTGGATTTAATATCATGTATCCCTTATATTGGGCAGAGAGAATTTATGATGAGACACAAAGCGATTATGAATCTCATCATGAACATATCATGAAGAATTTAAGATATGCTTCTGAAAACGATATGAAATATGTCGTCTATGATAATACCTATGTGAACTATGCTTTAAGCGATAGTGAAACCGCGAAAGAAGATTATTTGTCTTATTTAGATAAAGCCGGATATTTAAAAGAAGAATCTTTTATTGGCTTGTTAGGAAGAGATGAACCATATTACGAAGATTTTGCGGATTTATATAAATATAACAAATTCATTAATGAAGCCCTTCCTAATTATCTTTTCTATTTAAATATGCATCCCTGTTATGTCTCTCCTTCTTTGATTCATTACAAAGGATATGATGAATTTATTGCGGATTATCTTAATGAAGTTAAACCCGATTATCTTTCCTATGATTATTATGCGCCTCTTGGTGAATTCCCAAATATGAGAGATACCTATTTTTATCAATTAGGTTTGATTAGAAATGTTGTTCAAGAACAACATCTTCCTTTCTGGTGTTTTGTCTTAACGAGCAAACATTATGATTATCGTTTAATTAAACCGAGTGAATTATATTGGCAAGTGAATACTTCTTTGGCTTATGGGGCAAAAGGAATTCAATATTTCAATTTCAAAACGCCTATCGAACCTGATTATATTGATCAAGGTGGTTCCGTTATCGACGCGGATGGTAATAAAACTATATTATTTGAACCCACGAAGAGAATTAATAATTATATTGCGAATATAGATGATATTTTGATGGATTCCTCTCATCAATTAACTATCGCTAGAGGTGATAAAGCGAGCTATTTCTATTTTGGCGAAGAAGATAATAAATCCTTTAGAGAACTACAAGATGTTTCCGTTTCTCAAGGTGGCGTGGTTATCGGTTGTTTTGATTATCATGGGAAGACGGTTTTATTTGTTTCCTCTAATGATGTACAAAATAACACTAAAACGACATTAAAATTCAAAGCCAAGATTAATGGCCAATGCTTTGGCATGAATGAATCACATGCATTCTCTAGTAAGAAATTATCTTTAGATATTGCTCCTGGAGAGGCATATCTAGTTCAAATATTCTAAAAATTATTAAGTGAGAAAAAAGGCGATTTGAATTCGCCTTTTCATTATTATTCGAGTTCGAACGCTCCAGTATACAACTGATAATAGACACCTTTTTGGGCGATTAAGTCTTTATGACTACCTCTTTCAATAATATGTCCATGATCTAAGACCATAATCGCATCGCTATTTTGAACGGTGGATAATCTATGAGCGATGACAAACACGGTTCTACCTTCCATTAGTCTATCCGTGCCATCTTGGACTAATTTTTCCGTTCTCGTATCGATAGAAGATGTTGCTTCATCGAGAATCATGACCGGGGCATCTGCGACTGCCGCACGTGCGATAGATAATAATTGTCTTTGCCCTTGTGACAAGTTAGAGCCATCACCGCTTAACATCGTATTAAAGCCATCTGGTAATCTGGTGATAAAGTCATAAGCATTAGCGATTTTAGCGGCTTCATAGACTTCTTCATCGGTCGCGTCTAGTCTACCATAACGGATATTTTCCATAACAGTGCCGGTGAATAAATTGGTATCTTGTAAAACAATGCCTAATGAGCGGCGTAAGTCATCTTTTTTAATTTTATTAATATTTATGCCATCATAACGGATTTTGCCATCAGCGATGTCATAAAAACGATTTAATAGATTAGTAATTGTGGTCTTGCCCGCACCAGTCGCACCGACAAAGGCAATCTTCTGTCCGGGACGAGCATATAAAGAGACATCATATAAGACTTGTTTATCTTTGTTATAACCGAAGTCAACCTTATCTAAAACGATATCACCTTTGAGTTCGGTATATGTCACTGTGCCATCAGCTTTATGGGGATGTTTCCAAGCGAAGATACGAGTCTTTTCTTCGGTTTCTTCAATGGATCCATCTTCATTCTTTTTGATATGGACTAATTGCACATACCCTTCATCTTTCTCTTTTTGCTCATCGATTAAATCGAAGCAACGAGCAGCACCCGCCATACCCATAACCATGAAGGTCACTTGTTGTGAGAAGTTGTTGATGTTATTGGAGAACATTCTTGAGAGCATTAAGAAGGAGACAATAACACCATAGAATGTTTCTTTTTCAATATTGCCGTAATAGGTGAGTGTTAAGTTTTTAAATCCGGGAATAACTAGGATTAAGACACCCATAATCGCGGTTAAAACATACATGAAATTACCGATATTGCCATTGATAGGCATCATCGTATTACCAGCGATATTCGCAGTAGTCGCGTGTTTTCTTAAAGTATTATTGAGCTTATCGAAGTCCTCTGCAGATTTCTCTTCATGAGAGAAGACTTTCACAACTTTTAAGCCTTGGATAGTTTCTTCGATATTACCTTCGACAACAGCGACTTGCATTTGTTGTTTACGGAAGTATTTACTGGCGGTTCCACCGACGATCATCGTGTTGAGTAACATTAATAAGGCACAGAAGAGAACCACTAAGGTCATCCACACACTATTAAGTAGCATAGCGAATAATGAGAAGATAATCGCTAATCCGGCACTTAAAGTAGTGGGGAGAGCTTGAGAGATGAACTGTCTAATGGTATCGATATCGTTTGTGTACAATGACATGATCGCACCATGCGCATGTGTATCGAAATATCTAATTGGCAAATCTTGCATGTGGTTGAACATTGCTTTACGGAATTCATTCATGAATTTTTGCGTGACAATCGCCATCGTTCTATTCCAAAACCAAGAAGCGAAGACACCGATTGTGTAGATAACCGCTAACATGATGAGCAAGATAGTGACGTTGGATTTAATAGTGAAACCCATCGCCATCGCTTCATAACGAGCGTTGATATCTAAAGGATTTCCTCCATCAATAATGGCTTTGGTCAAAATAGTGGTGACAAAGTTCATGAATAAAGATGAACATAAGTTAGCGAAAATATTGAAGATAATGCAAAGAGCACTGATAGTGAGCTGCACAGGGAATCTTCTAAATAATTCTTTTAATAATCTTTTGAGAGTGCCTTTTTTAGCACGGGCTCTTTCTCTAATTCTGACAGGTGGCATTATTTATCACCTCCTACTCTATTTTGGGTGTAGTAGATTTCTTGATAAATGGCATTGTTCTTTAGTAATTCATCATGAGTGCCGATAGCGTTGATATGACCATCTTCCATAATGATGATTTGATCAGCATCTTCAATAGAAGATATTCTTTGGGCGATCACAATCTTTGTGGTGTTTGGTAAATCGCCTTTTAATCCCGCGCGGATTAATCTATCTGTCTTTGTGTCAACCGCAGAAGTGGAGTCATCGAGGATTAAAATCTTCGGTTCTTTTAATAACGCACGAGCGATACAAAGTCTTTGCTTTTGACCACCGGAAACGTTAGAACCACCTTGTTGGATTCTAGTCTGATATTTATCAGGGAATTGTTCGATGAATTCTTCCGCTTGCGCAATCTTACAAGCGTCTTTTAATTGTTCATCGGTCGCATTCAAATTGCCCCATCTTAAGTTATCGGCGATTGTGCCGCTGAAGAGGAAGTTCTTTTGCAAGACGACCGCAACATTATTTCTTAAGGTTTCTAAGT
>JAEEHE010000133.1 GCA_016280685.1 Caryophanales bacterium | reverse complement strand
GTAGAATTTAGCTTTGGTGTTAATATCACCTGTTTGTTTTAAAAGGTTATTGTCCCAAGCGTTAAGATTTGGAATATTGTAATCCAAAGAGAAAATAGCGAGTAAGAATCCAGTATATGGTTTATTGGAAAAATCTAGTAATAACACACCTTCTTGGATGGTGTAATCATTAAGCCAAATGCTGTTACTACCGCCACCCCAAGCCCAATAATATAACTTATAATCAGTAAGGTATTGTGGTTTTAAGTTAACAATATTTAAATATCCATCGATAAGCTTCACCTTGCGGAAATGGAGATGTCTTTCAATAGAAAATTCTCCGTTTTTTACAAAGATATCAAGATGAACCATATTTTGTTCATCAACAGTCGAACCGATAGTTACAGTTTGTTGCCCACTTAAAGCAACTTTCGCACCACCATTAATGGTGTAATAAGCTTCGGTTTCATTATGGATGGTAATCTTTATAGAAAGACTATCAGCAAAAGAAACACTACGTTCGGTTAAAGAAATAGTTGGTCTTAATTCATGCAACGATTTAGTTAAAACAACAATACCAGTATCATCAAAGTTTACCATCGCCTTCCCAGATTTAATGGACACCTTATCCATGGTCATTTGATTATAGTAAATACCATCTTTAAGATGAGCAAATGGCACTTCATATTCGCCTATAGTACCAAAATTAACTAACATTGCACCGGCAGTTTCATCATTATATCTTTCATTAACATAGATAGAATCGTAAGCAGCTTGTTCTTCTTCGCATCCCACAAATCGATTGTGGAATCTATTAATAACCCCTATTTCTTCATTTTCAAAGAAATAATCAGCGCAGACGCCAACTTCAAAAGTTTTTGAAGGTCTCGCTAAATACATCGCCACCGAGCCTTTTCTAGAACCGATAACGGCAAATTGTCGAGCAGCTTTCTTATTACTGATATGTGTGCTCGCTTCGACATACGTGTCATGGCTTTCCACCCAGGTCACCAGGTTAGTAGAATCGGTTTTCTTGGCATATTTAGCATTCGCGGCTTTAGAAGCATTTCCACCGACAGAAGCGGCCGCAATTTCCGAAATATAACTATTGTCAGTGACTTTCATAAATTGAGTGTAGTCACTTAATTTTCTTCCACCATCGACGTCATTGAGGATTTCACCATATGCTATTAAATCTTGATTAGTTTTAGTGTGATAGTATTCTTTAGCGGGTTCTAAAACGTTGGGCCAAAAATCGGAAGCATATTGTGGATCATTTGGTGTTTCAATGTGTTTAGCAGCATCAAATCTAAAACCATCAACGCCGACATCGATACATTCTTTTAATAAAGATAAGCATCTTTCTTGAACATGTGTATTAGCGGTATTTAAATCCGGCAAATCACCATAAGCATAGTATTGAGTAATCGCTCCACTACCTTGAGCGTTCTTATTATGATGGAATGTTGGGTTAGTTGCGTCATTACGATGTTCATAAATATATGACTCATAATTATTAACTTCAGGACTCACTTTAGGTGTGCCATCATCCTCTAATGCTCCATCCGCGATATTGGCTAAATGGTTAAAGACAATATCACAAATAATGGCGATACCATATTCTTCTGCTTCATCACAAAGAGCTTTTAATTCTGCTTTTGTACCTAATGGTGAATTCGTGCCAATTGAGAAGCTAACAGGCTGATAGAACATAAACCAGTTTGGTCCACCATTCTTTGGTTGTTGAACAGGAGAGGTTTGCACCACTTTAAAACCGGAATTAGCAATGCTAGATAAACTATCTTTGATATCGTTATATTTCCAGTTGAAACATTGTAATATGTTGCCTTCATTATTTTCTGGTAAAACATCTACATAGCCATCAGGATCTTCTTTAATATCTTCTCCACTTTGAGTATTGGAATTTTTTTGACATCCTGTTAAGCCCATGACTAATGAAAGGACCAAAGGCAATAAAAATAATTTAGTCTGCTTCATATAAAAATCCACCAATCAATAATATATTATCATATATTTTCATAAATAAAATATAAAAAAGGAACACCGAAGTGTCCCTTTATTATGCATTTTTGCTAACTATTAAGCTTTTGCTTCGGTAACGGTTAATGTACCGGTTTCGCCGGAGAATTTTAAGCTAACAACATATGTGCCAACTTCTGGAAGAACGATATTTCCATCAGCGTTGCCAGTTAAACCTTCGAGTGAATGTTCGGCATCAAGAGCGGAGAAGCCCCAGTTGTTGTCCCAAACACCATCAGCACGGACTTTAATGGTTTGATTTGCTGCTGTGGTTGTAACTTCACCAACATAAGCACCATCTGTTAAGGTCATAGCGATGTCAGCACCAGCGGCCCAACCAGTTGGGTCACCAACGATACCAAAGGTATGTTCTGATGGAACAAAGCTTACGATCTTTTCAAATGGAACGCCTTCTTTTTCGGCGGTCTTAACTAAGCCAATAGCATATGTATATGTGCCACCTGCTTTGTATTGAGCGACGACGATTGTGTAAACACCAGCTTCTTTGGCGACTGGGTTGTAGTCCCAAGAGAATCCATCTTCATCTGGTTCTTCAGCAAAGTTTGGAGATAACCAAAGAGTATCTGGGGTTAAACATTCAGTATTACCATCGTGATCGTGTGGAATCCATTGTTCTTCAGCATAGACTTCTTCTTCTGCATCGTAGCTTAATTTAACGGCTTTGAAGCAGTAGGAACCATTGGCTCTATATAAATCTTCGCCCATTTTGAAGTTTGCTTTCCACTCAACGCCTTCGATAGCAACGCCTAAGATTGCGCCTTCGTATTTATAAAGATACATAAGATCCTTTTGTGCTAAGGCAGCACCTAAGTCTGCATCGATTGCTTTAGCTTGGTTAACGCTAATAGCGGTCATTGCGGATGCTTCATAGAGTTCATTGTCTTTGCCATTCCAACCATTTTCGGTTTCTTCATCTAACATAAAGTTGCCATGGAGAGCCCAACCATAACTTTCTTTATCCACTAAAACCTTATCATTTGGATCATCAGAAGGTTTTGGTTCGGTTTTTTCGCCTGATTTACTTCCACAGGCACCTAAAGATAGTACGAGGCCCAAAGCAAAGGCGGTTGTCAAAATTTTTTTCATTT
>JAEEHE010000132.1 GCA_016280685.1 Caryophanales bacterium | reverse complement strand
TATGCGAAAAAATTATGGGCCGCTACCACAGTTGCTGCGACGATGATTATTGCTCATGAAGCTGGTATCAAATTATTTGTTACTGGTGGTATTGGTGGTGTTCATAGAGGCGCACAAGAAACCATGGATATTTCTGCTGACTTACAAGAATTGGCAAAGACTAATGTCACAGTCGTTTGTGCTGGGGCAAAAGCAATTTTAGATCTACCTCTGACACTTGAATATTTAGAAACTATGGGTGTTCCTGTTTTAGGATATAAGACTAAAGAACTGCCTGCTTTCTATACCGCTCATAGCGGGCTCTCTGTTGATTATCAAATTGATGATGCTTATGAAGCTGCATTAATTATGAAAGAAAAAGAGATTCATAATCTTCAAGGCGGCATCTTAATCACCAACCCAATTCCGGAACAATATTCTATGGATAAAGAAGTTATCGATAAAGCGATTAATAAAGCTTTAAAGATGATGGAAGAACAGGGTATCAAAGGTAAAGAAACCACCCCATTCTTATTAAAAACTATCGTGGAATTAACTGGTGGTGATTCTTTAGAATCAAATATTAAATTAGTGTTAAATAACGCTGCCGTAGGAGCAGAAATCATCAAGGAGTATTGTAAGCTATAATGAAAACCGAATATCGTTTTGCAGAAGCTTTAAAAGAAATGATGTCTGAAGTCTCTTTAGACTCTATTTCCGTCACCTCTTTATGTAAGAAATGTAAAGTTAATAGACAAACATTCTATTATCATTTTCATGATATCTACGATTTGTTAACCTTAGTGTTCTTAAACGAGGAAATCCCTGATGTAGAAAACGCTAAAACGATTAATGAATTACTAAGATTGGTTTTCAAATATTACACCAAGAACAAAAACTTTGTGGATGCAACTTTAAGCTCCGCTGGTAAAGAGTTATTTGAAGAATTTACTAATAATGTTTGCTATAAAACTTTTTTAAGATTCATCGCTAATATACAAGAAAGCAAGAGATTACATATTAATGATAGAAAGGCCATTGCGAGATTCTATGCTTTAGCATATTCTCGTTCTATCGTCTATTATTTATCAACTTATAAGACCAAGACCATTGATGGTTTGATCAACTGCTTTGCTTTTGAACCGAGCAACGTTTTAGAAGAAGCCATCTATCGCTTATTAACTGTGAGGAGTAAATAATATGATTGATTTTGATTTCCAAGTTAGAACCAAATTATATTTCGGCCCTGGTAAAGAAAAACTAGTGGGTAGCATCTTAGCAGAAAATGGCGCTCATAGAGTTTTAATCGTTATCGGTCAAGGCTCCGTGAGAAAAAGTGGCTTATTAACTGTTGCTCTCGAATCTATCAAAGAACAAAGTTTAGATTATTTAGTGATTGAAGGTGTAAGGCCAAACCCTACAGTGGAATTTGTGAGAGAGGCAATTATCAAAGCTAAAGAATTTAATGCTGATTTTATATTATCCATCGGTGGTGGATCGGTAACTGATACTGCAAAATCAATCGCTGTGGGATATTACTATGATGGCGATCCCTTTGATTTCAATTTACATAAAGCCGTTCCTAAGAAAGCATTACCTCTTGGAGTTATCTTAACTATCTCTGCGGCTGGTAGTGAAATGTCCACATCATGTGTTCTTCAAAAAGATGAAACAGGAAAGAAAACAGGATTCAATTCCGATGTAATTCGTCCAGTTTTTGCTATAGAAAATCCCGAATTAACATATTCTGTATCACAATATCAAACTGCGTGTGGCATCGTCGATATCATGATGCATACATTAGAAAGATATTTCCAACCATCCGCGGAAAATGAACCCGCTGATGGATTCGCTGAAACAGTATTAAAGTCTGTTATTAAAGCGGGACAAAAAGTTATTAGAAATCCTAATGACTATGAATCAAGAGCGGTCTTAATGCTCATGAGTTCTTTGTCTCATAATGGATTAACACATATTGGTAAACCATTTGGTATGCCTGTTCATCAATTAGAACACGCTTTATCAGGTCTTTATCCTGAGATAGCTCATGGTGCTGGATTAGCGGTCTTATGGCCGGCTTGGGCGAAATATTATATTCAATTTGATGAAGATAAGTTTGACAAATTAGCGAGAAACGTATGGAATAGTAATATTCCTAATAAATTAGAAAATGGTAAACAAGCCATTAAACTAATCGAGGAATTCTTCCGTTATATCGGAATGCCAAATAGACTAGCGGACTTCAAGATTGGAGTTATTGATATCGATAAATTAGTCGATACATTAACTGATAAAGGCACACGAGTAGTGGCCCACCCAATCAAACCACTCGATCAAGAAGCCGCAAGAATTATCTATAATTCCTGTCGCTAGAAAGAAGGAAACGTTATGAAAAAAGAAGATGTCTCTGGAATAGTTGTCTATATCCTTATATTGGCAGTTGCAGTAGTATTTGGTATTACCGTTTTAAGAGTGCACGCGGAGAATTGTGGATTAGACACAATGGTCTATATTTTCTACATTTTAGGCGCGATAGTGACCGGAGTGATTTTGAACGCTATTTTGTTTGAGGTTGCTCATATTGTCGGCGCTAAAGTGGGAAGATACTTAATTTTGTCCGTTAATATCCTCGGATTACTTTGGTACAAAGACGAAGATAAAACCAAATTTAAATTCTCTGGTTTTGATGGATTAACTGGCGAAACCAAAATCTATCCGAAGAAAGATGCGAAGAAAGAACCAAATCCATCTCCGTTCTTATTATTTGGAACATTATTCTATGTCATTGAATTGATTATTGTTGTGGTCTTATTTGCTATCTTAAATAAAGGACCTGCTGATACATCTACTAATGTTGCTTACTTCTTATTAGTGGTCGTAGTGATCGGTGGTATGATTCTTGTTTATAACATTCTCCCCTTTAAATTAGATGCGATTACTGATGGTTATCGTATGAGATTAACCACAAATGCCGCTAATAAAAAAGCTTTCAATGAATTATTGCGTGTGGAATATGCGATTAATCATGGAGAAAGTGAAGTGGAAATTGCTACCTTTAGTGAAATCACTAACTTCACCGCGGAACTCAATTTAAATAAAGTTTATGTTCTTTTGGAAAAGAAACAATTTAAAGAAGCGGAAGAACTTATTGATATCATCTTAAATGGTAAAGCCACCATTTCGGAAAAGGTTTATGTCCGCGCAAGAGCGCAAAAGATTTATATCAATATCTTTACCAAACCATTAGAAGAAGCAAAAGAATTCTATGATAATGAAGTTCCTATGAATGAACGTCGTGCTATCTCTAATGATATATCGATGGTTTCCATTCGTACCTACTTATTGATGTCTGGATTATTAGATGGTTCTAAGAGTGAATGTTTATTAGCTATCAATAAAGTAAGAAAGTGTTTCAATAGCACACCTAAACAAAGACAAAAAGTAGAAGCTGATCTCTTCAATGAAGCTTTAGCAAAAATTGATGAATTACATCCAACCTGGAAACTCAGCGAATACAAAATAGTGATTCAAGAGAAACCGGAAAAAGGTAAAAAGAAATAAGAAAAAAAGCAACATCGTCATGGTGTTGCTTTTAATTATCAACCTTTAAATTCTTTTTCTCTTTTTGACTAAGATGTAGCACGCTACTAAACCGCATGATGTGAACAAGATAGAGATAACAATGATCAATAAGGAATTATCTTTTAATAACACATTCATGCTATTGGCGTTAACGCCTCTATTCATGAAGTCAGAGCGATTATATTTTCTCACAATGTTTTCATAACGAGCCATCGCTTCTGCACAATCATCACCATTTGGATTAGCGGTATATGTTGCGACATCTAATTGTCCGTTTTCGCTTAAGTTATTATAAATAACTTGGCATTCGTTCCATATGGTTGTGGAGATACCATTTTGACTTGCGCATTCACTATTAGTTAATTCTTTAAAAGCGATACCAAAGCCAATGTTTTCTTGATCTTTTGGTAGAACACTTAATGTAATAGATTTAACAAAGATTCTATCTCCTGGCACTGTGATGGTGTAAGAGTTTTGTAATGGATAGAAACTGATGGTTTCAAATGAACTCAAAGAAGTAACGTTTCTTGTTAAACCACCACATTGAGCAGTCGGACTTTCGGAAGACTTGTTTTTACATGCTAATAAACTAACTTTCGAGAAAATGTAGTTGGTGTTAATTAAGGACATCTTCAATGTAGAAGTGCCACTTGAATTGGTCATAAACATAAAGTCAGAAGTTCCACCAGCTGAGCCACCTCCATTAGATGCTGAGCCACCTTGTCTAACATTGACATTTGTGTCCACTCTTAAGATGCTTGAATCAAAGCCGTTAACATCATTTTCCCAATCTGTTGTAGCAGAATAAGTTGTTGTACTAGATGTTAAGACATATGTTTCGGCAACACTTGGTTGAGCACTTGCGGAAACAGTAATGTCATAAGATGTAGTTTTGGTGACACCACCTTCAGTATAGCTAACATTAACGGTTTGATTTCCGGTATTTGCGAGGTTATATCCACTAAAAGAGGCTTGATTTGTTACGTTTTTGGTGGAATTGTCGCTATAAGTAGCGGTAACTGTTGGTTTCACGAATGTATCGTTTTGAGTATATGAAGTCTTGGGGTTTGAAACTGCGATTGAAGATAATGTTGCAGTTTGACTTGAGCCCGGATTGCTATAAGAAATTGTGTATGAATTGATATATAAGGAATTAGTGGTGGCACTAATGGTGAGTGTAACATCTTCGTTTTGCTTAATAGTGTAATTGCTATTTGTTAATGTGACATGAACATCTCTTCCGGAAGTGCCAAAAGAAGTATTATCGTACCATTCATCAAAGTTTTTGGTTCCTAATGATGCTAACGTAGTTGTTCCCGCTTTGGCGCTAAATGAACCAGCACCCTTAGAGGAGTTGGAATTCATATTTAAAGTAATTCCTTTAATTATTTTTCCAGTGTAATTACTTAAAGTAAGGGTTGCACTATTACCACTAGTGATTTGTTTAGCGGTGTTATATGTTTGTGAATAGTCTGCTGTTGAATCGCTTGGGACGGTACCTGTTGTGGTAACACTATTTGCAGTAGCAACTGTATATGTTGCGGAATAATCACCAACAGGATCATCTGTTCCAGAACCAATAGGTGTACCATTGCCAGTTCCTTTAGCAGTAACATAAATGTTTCTAACTGTGGAAATGGTGCTATAAGAAACTGTAATGGCGGCATAACTAGTTTCTGCTAAACCAGTAATTTTTCCATTGGAAACGCTATAATATGAACCATAGTTTGTATTGTTTGCAGTGGTGGAATAAGAAGATGAATTTGTGACATCTGCGGTTGTTCCGTCATCGTAATTAGCGGTTACTTTTAATTGCACATAACTATCGACGTCAACATAGACACCTGTATTTGTAGAACTACCATCATCTAATGTAACGGAAATACCGGTTAAAGTTTTTGTTGTGGAACCGGAAGGATCGTTTTGGCAAATTTTTCTAGTGGCATCATTTGTGTCGCCCCAAATCTTACAAGCGTATTCAGGGTGGTCAATAAATGGGTTTCTATTTCCTTGAAGGTATTCAGCACCTTCGTTTCTATTTAATTCTCTTTGTGTAACAGGGTTTTCAATATTCCATTTTAATAAATCGGATAATTTGCCCATTGTTTTATTATTGGCATTGTCGCTTTCTGCATCGATTAAACTTAAATTGCTACTGGCAACAACACAATAGAAAATAATACGTGCAGAATCTCCACGATAGGTACTATCGCCAAAGCTTTCCATAGCGGGATCCCAACCGGCTGAAGAACTCTTTTTGCCTTCAACATAGAAGGAATTGCCACGACTACCATTTTCGGCAGGAATAGTGGGTCTTGGCATATGAATATCTGCTTCTACTTGACTTCCACCACGAGAATCAGGCCAAACATGTTCTCTATTCCAAGATGTCATACCATTTCCGGAATAGAAACTGGTTACTGTTGTTCCATAGATTTGACCATTAGAGTCTAAACTTGTTTGACTTCCAGGGAGATAATCTGTGTAAACGTAAGCGGAAGTTGAGCTGCTAGTGCCCATACCACTATAACTGACAGTATGCTGTCTTTTATTACCATTAAGAGTTCTTAAGGCATTAAGTAAAGTTGTTCCTGTCGCAGTGGAACTAATGCTGTTATAGTATGTGTCTCCATCATGGTTTGTAAATGTACGTGATGGTGAATATAAAGCTTTAACTTCTTGAATATTGGATAAATTACTATGGGCAACAATAATACCCGATCCAAAAATTAAAGATATGCTACATGCTAAGCATATAATTCGCGCGCTGACTCTTTTCATAATAATCTCCCAGTTATATTTCAAACTATGTTTCTTGGTAAAAGCCCAAGAGATTATTCTACAAGCGATTATATAAATATAAAACTAATAAAAATAAAAGTTTGATTAAATCAACAAAAAAAGAGGCAAATAAATGCCTCTATTTTTGATAATAATTAATTATTTACCACCGATGGCTAACTTCTTAATAAGTAGTGATGGGCATGATGTCGCGTCTGGGAAGACCTTAACATCGTTACCAACTTCTACGACGTCTTGGAAGAGAGTGAGTAAGTTACCGGAAACGGTAATAACATCAAGGGCTCTGTCTCTCTTACCATCTTTGATTAAGAAACCAGTAGATTGTAAGGAGAAGTTACCAGATTGTGGATTTAATCCAGCATGTAAACCAGATACGGATGTGATATAAACACCATTACCAACTTGTTGGAATAATTCTTCTTGTGATTTCTTTCCCGGTTTTAATTCGAGGAAGAATGGAGAGATTCCCATCTTGCCACCGCCACGAGAAGCGTTGCCGGTTGTTTCCACACCGTCTTTAGCAGCGGTTGTTAAGTTGTATAAATAGGTTTGTAAGACACCGTTTTTAAGGATGAATTTGTTATAAGTAGCGACACCTTCATCATCGAACCATTTGGCGAATGGACCTTTTAATAAAGGTTTATCTTCGATAGTGATTTTCTTAGAAGCAATTTGTTGTCCTAATTTACCAATGAATAAGGAAGAGCGTTTTTGTACTTCTTCTGCATCAGCGTTACCGACATAGAATTCCATTAAAGAGGAAACAACTTCCGGAGCGAGAACGACTTTATAATCTGCGGATTCACATGGTTCGCCACCTAATTGATCGACTGCAGAAGTGACAACATCTTTGGCTAATTTAGCAACATCAAATTTGGCAAAATCATTACCGAAGAAGAGATCATAACCAGACTTAACTTGTTCGCCTTCTTTAGCGACAGATTCACCTAAATAGACAAAATAATTGGACTTTTGCACTAATTTTAGGCCTTTTGAGTTCATAATGGTAACTGCACCGGCAGATTCCATATATCTCACACCAGCGACTTCAATAATACGAGGATCGCCTTCTTTAATGGCTTTTTCTAACTCGTATAATTTCTTCATTTTCTCTTCGACAGAGATTTGACCCAATTCTTTATTGAAGGTGTTAACTTTCTTATATTGTTTGGAACCTTCAAAAATGAATGATGGATCTTCGTCTTCGATGACTTTGGCGTTAGCGACGATTTCATCCACCAAATATTTAGCATGGGCATTACTCCAAGAGTCACAACTAGCAGTGCCGAATTTTCCGTTGATAATACCGCGGGCTAAGATGTTCGCGGATTTATTTTGGGAATAGTTATCGACTTCTCCATGGAATAAAGAAATGCTTAAAGAGAAACTTTCACCGATATATAATTCGGCTTCTTCAATACCTGCTTCTTTTGCTAAAGCAAAAAACTTATCGTACTTCATTATTTAAGTTCTCCTCCGCGGCCACCGACGGTGACTTCGCTAACTCTTAATGTTGGTTGTCCAACATTTGTTCTAATAGAACCAGATGCGGCTCCACACATACCTTGAGCAAGGGCTAAATCGTTACCGACCATATCGATATGTTTTAAGATTTCATCACCGTGTCCGATAAGAGTTGCACCTTTAACTGGTTCACAGACTTTACCATCACGGATGATGTAAGCTTCGCTACAACCGAAATTGAATTCACCGGTTGTGGGGTCGACAGAACCACCGTTGAAACTTACCGCGTATAAACCTAATTTAGTGGCAGCGATAATTTCTTCAGGTGTGCTCTTACCATTACAAATATATGTGTTAGACATACGTGAAGTGGGGCAATATCTATAATTTTGTCTACGACAAGCACCATTACCTTCACGGTTCATTCTTCTACCGTTATAGTCATCAATCATATAGTTGACTAATTTACCATTCTTGATGAGTAAACGTTTGGTTCCGGGATTACCCTCATCATCGATATCGATGGAACCCCAAGCACCAGGAATAGTGCTATCATCAACGGCACTCACGAGTGGAGAAGCAATTAATTCGCCTTCTTTACCATTGAAACAAGATAAACCTTTAGCAATCGCGCTGGCTTCTAATGGGTGACCACAAGATTCGTGGAATAAAACACCACCCCAACCATTACCGATAACGACTGGCATCTTACCGCTTGGGCATTCTTTAGCAGTTAACATCTTAAGTGCGGTTTCCGCAGCTTTTCTTGCAACTTTTCTCGGTTGTGCTTTGGTGCGGAAGAAGCTGATATCTTCTTGGCAACCAGGGCCTTCAAATCCGGTTTCAAATCCGTTTTGATCAGCGACAACTACCATATAGGCTAAACGACCGAATTCAGTATCACGTTTGAACCATTTTCCTTTGGAATTAAAGACGGCAACAAATCTATGTTGTGTAGCGAAGTTACCGATATAACGAACGATTCTTGGATCATTCATCGATTGAATTTCTTCGACACCTTCTCTGACTAAGGCAATCTTTTCTTCTCTAGAAATACCATCGTAACTATTCTTGACGGGGTTTCTATTCTTCACTCGAATCATATCGAGTTTTTCTACGGTTAATTGTCTTTCTCCTTTAAAGGAATTTCTTAAAGATTCCGCTAAAGAGAGTAAACCTTTTTTGGTTAAATCACTTGTGTAACCATAAACACTTTGATTTTCTTTGAGTAAACGTAAACCGACACCATTCATTAAACTGGAAGAAGATGTACTGACTTTTCCGTTTTCAATGGACAAGGCATAACTATGAGAATCTTCATAAAAGATTTCTGCATAATCAGCACCGGTAGCTAACATAGCGTTTAAAACTTCGATAGCTAATTTTTTACTGACCATATATATCCTCCTTTTGCAAATGTGATAATAATGGTGAAATTATATCATAATTTGTTTGTTTTTATAGTAATACGCTTATATAACAAGCAAATATTTTTCTTTTCTTGTATAATTATCACGAGGTTAATCCTATGAATAAATATATGAGAATGGCGATTAATGAAGCCAAAAAAGGAATCAAAGAAGGCCATGGTGGACCTTTTGGAGCGGTTATTGTTAAAGATAATAAAGTAGTGGCGAAAGGCCATAACTTAGTTTTAAAAACTAATGATCCCACAAATCACGGTGAAATGATGGCAATACATAAAGCTTGTAAAAAATTACAAACCTATGATCTAAGCGGTTGTGAAATTTATACAACCGGAGAACCATGCCCTATGTGTATGGCGGCTATCTTGTGGGCCAATATCGATAAAGTTTATTACGGTTGTAATATCCTAGATACGGAAAATATCGGTTTTAGAGACGCTAAATTTTATGAGATGCAAAAACCCGGAGAAAGAGAAAAATTAGTAAAAGAAATAGACCGAGAAGAATGCTTAAAACTCTATAAAGATTACATTTCTTTAAAACATACAATTTATTAATTAAAAAACTTGGCCAAGCCAAGTATTTTTTATCGAGAGACTCTACCGGAAGCATCTCCGTTCATCAAGTTTTCTACTTCTTGAATAGTCACTTGATTGAAGTCACCAGGAATAGTGTGTTTAAGCGCACTAGCGGCAACCGCGAATTCTAATGCTTTTTGTTTGTCTTCATATGTTAATAAACCATGAATAAGTCCTGCTGAGAAACTATCTCCAGCACCCACTCTATCAATTATATGATCTATATCGTAATGTTTACTTTCATAGAATTTGTTTCCGTCAAATAAAAGTGCTTTCCACCCATTATGAGTAGCGCTATAAGATTCTCTAAGAGTAGCAGCGACATATTTGAAATTAAATTCTTTGGCCATGGCTTTAAATATATTCTTATAGCCTTCTGCATCGGTCTTACCAGCTTTAACATCACTATCTGGTTTAAAACCTAAACAGGCTTCTGCATCTTCTTCATTACCAATACAAATATCGACATATTGCATTAATGGTCTCATCACTTTTTGCGCTTGTTCTTTAGACCATAATTTCTTTCTATAATTTAAATCACAAGAGACTAAAATTCCCATTTCAGAGGCGATTTTGCAGGCTTTTTCGGTTATTTTTGCAGTGTTTTCACTTAATGCTGGAGTAATTCCTGAGAAGTGAAATACTGATGCACCTTTAAGAGCTTTTCTTAAATCTATGTCATTAATTTTGGCTTCCGAAATAGATGAATGGGCGCGGTCATAAATCACTTTACTCGGTCTCATAGCGGAACCTGTTTCTAAATAATAGATACCAAGTCTATCTCCGCCTCTAGCGATATAGTCACATTTAACATTTTCAGCGCGTAAAGCTTTTAAGGCTGATTCACCAATATCGTTATTAGGAAGTTTGGTTAAGAAATAAGCGTCATGACCATAATGCGCTAAACTAACTGCGACATTAGCTTCACCGCCACCATAACAAACATCAAATGATTGAGATTGATTAAAACGGGAATTGTTTGGAGTGGATAAACGGAGCATTATTTCTCCTAATGTAACTACCTTCATATTTATTCTCCCTTGATTATTTTCATTGCTTCTAAACAGTTAGCGGTTATATCGCCTTTTAATAACCAGCTACCACCAACTGCGAATATTTTTTTATGCTCAATAAATTCTTTTAAGTTATTATTGTCTACTCCACCAGTAGGTAAGAAGTAAACTTGTGGGAATGCTGCTGATAAAGCTTTAACAGCTTTAAGGCCACCATAAACACCAGCGGGGAAGAATTTAAGATAAGTAATATTCTTATCTAAAGCATGCATAATTTCTGTAGGAGTGACAACTCCAGGCACATATAAGATGCCTAGTGATTGACATAAATCGCAGACTTCGTCAGAGAAGCCGGGTGAAACGATAAATTTCGCTCCTGCATCAATTGCTTTTTGGCATTGATCTTTATTGATTACAGTGCCCGCGCCAACAAGCATATCGGGATATTCTTTACAGGCAATTTTAATGCCTTCTTCTGCGTATTCAGTTCTAAAACATATTTCTGTAACTAAAACGCCACCTTTTTGTAAGGCTGATAATGTAGGTCTAATTTCTTCTTTGTTATTAAAAACAGTAACTGGCACTAATTTAATTAATTTAATTTTTTCTAATGCTTCCATAAATCTTTTTATATTATAAAACTATGAACAAAAAGAATACAAATAATGATACAATTTCTTTATGGGGTTTAATAAAGTAGCAACACCACTTAAAGGAGATTTATTAAGAGTCCGAAGAAAATTCGGATATTATCATTTTGGTATCGCTGTTAATTCCGAACGCGTTATTCACTTTACTGGTACCGGTCAAGA
Organism: Caryophanales bacterium; assembly: GCA_016280685.1. The sequence continues at coordinate 10,535 of JAEEHE010000132.1, read as the reverse complement.
TTTCGCGATGAAAAAGGAAATGAAGATTATTGAAACTCCTCTTAGTGATTTTGTCAAAGATGGTACCTTACAAATAGAACAGCCTTATAGCGGGGTCTTTAATCGTGATGAAGTAGTGAAAAGAGCCAAAGAATTTGTCGGTTCTAATAAATTCCTTGATAAATACTATAATTTGGTCACGAATAACTGCGAACATTTTGCAAGATATTGCTATGATGGCAAAGCACAAAGCCTACAAGTTGTTAGCGCTTCCGTTATTGCGGCAGCCGCAGGATTTATGACTTCCGCAGTATTTGGTTCTATCGTGGGATTTGGTTTCTTAAAAAAGAAAAGCAAACAAAAAACTAATAACGATATTATAGAAATAGAAAATGATTAATAGAGGTGTGGATTATGTTAAAAAACGTTCCTAAGATTATTTCTCCTGAATTATTGAAAGTCCTTTGTGAAATGGGACATGGCAATGAAATCGTCATCGGTGATGCTAACTTCCCAGCGGAAACCAACGGCAAAAGAGTGGTTCGTGCGGATGGGTTAAAAGGACCAGAATTATTAGAAGCCATACTTCAATTAATTCCATTAGATACTTATTCTCCAGAAAATATACTCTTAATGCAGACCACAAATGGTGATCCTACACCAGAGATTTGGGCTGTTTATAAGCAAAGAGCGGAAAAGCAAGATCCTAATGTGAGAATAGGTTTCTTAGAAAGAAACGAATTCTATAATCGCAGTAGAAATGCTTATGCAGTAGTCGCGAGTGGCGAAGAAGCTATCTATGCGAACATCATTATTAAAAAGGGTGTTATTAAATAGCATTATTGTTTAGATAAGGTGTGATAAAAATGAATTGTTTTCCTGATGGAACTTCGATTGATAGTTGGTTTAATGAAAACCATCAAATTGAATTATCTAATTTAGGGGAACAATTTTTTGTTACTGATTATCAGATATTAGATGATGGGAAAGAACACACAAAAGAATTTCAAGATTTAATTGATAAAGTTTTTACTTTGGGCGGTGGAGTTATTGTTGTGCCTAAAGGCACATTTATTACCGGTGCATTATTTTTTAAACAAGGCGTAAATCTTTATTTAGAAAAAGGTGCGGTTATATTAGGTAGTGAAGATTTATTTTTATATCCTAGTAGAGAAACAAGGATAGAAGGACAAACACGTATATATACACCCGCCTTAATAAACGCTGATAATGTTGATGGTTTTGTTTTAACGGGAGAAGGCATCATCGATGGTAATGGTTATCACTGGTGGAAAGAATTTTGGGATACCTATAAAGAAGATAACAATTGCTCTAATTTATTAAACGGTAGACCACGTTTACTTTATATATCTAATAGTAAAAATTGCGTTATTTCCGGGATAAAATTCCAAAATTCCGCATTTTGGACATCACATATTTATAAATGCCATCATTTAAAATTCATTAATTGTTCTTTTTATTCTCCTAAAGAGCCAATACCTTCACCAAGTGGAGATGCGATTGATATTGATGCTTGTCATGACATATTAATTAAAAATTGTTATATGGAAGTTAATGATGATGCGATAGCGTTAAAAGGCGGTAAAGGTGTATATGCGGATTTAGATCCCAATAATGGTCCTAACGAAAGAATAATTATTGAAGACAATGAATTTGGATTTTGCCATAGTGTTTTAACTTGTGGATCAGAATCTATCCATAATAGAAACATTATTTTAAGAAATGCTAAGATAAATGGAGCGTGGCAACTCACACATTTTAAATTAAGACCAGATACGCCTTCTTTATACGAATATATTTCTATAGAAAATATAAATGGTACTTTAACGGGCAGTTTTATTAATTTAAATCCTTGGACACAATACGCAGTATCTATAGATAGAGAGGATATGCCCATATCTAAAGTTGAACATATTTCTTATAAGAACTGTCATTTAGAAGCTGGTATATTCTTTAATGTATCTAAAGGTAATAATTATTTAATTGATGATTTATCTTTTAGCGATATCGAAGTCATCACTAAAGATAAAGGAACAGATATGAATAATATAAATAATGTTAAAATAAATAATGTTGTAATCAAGGAGCACATTTAATATGAGAGATATTAATGTTGATATCATCCACGAAGAATTATTTAACGAAAAGCCCTTATTAGCGTTTTCGCCTGATAATGATTATTTATCTTGGAAAGAACAAATAAGGCAAAAATATATCGAATTATTAGGTTTGGATGTTATCGCTAAAAATGAATGTCCTATGGATATTCAAATTGAAGAAATAGTAGACGAAGAAGAATATGTAAGAATCCGTTATACATTTTTAAGTGAAAAGAATTCTTATGTTCCTGCTTATTTATTAGTGCCTAAAGTCAACAAAGATAAATATCCAATTTGTATTTGCCTACAAGGACATACGACAGGATTTCATATTTCTATAGGCAAAAAGAAATACGAAGGAGACGAACGTTCCCTAGAAACTAGTACTTTTGCTTTAGATGCAGTTAAACACGGATATGCGGCTTTAGCGATTGAACAAAGAGGTATGGGTATTAGAACCACTCCTCGTAATGATAGAGGTAGAGCTTTAACGTGTGGCTGCTATCATACCGCTTTTACCGCTTTATTATTAGGAAGAACATTAATCGGTGAAAGAGTGTGGGATGTTCACAAAGCTATCGATAGCTTAGATTTCTTTAAAGATAAATATAAATTGGATTTAGATGATATTAGTTTGGTCGGTAATTCTGGTGGAGGCACCGCAACATATTATTCAGCTTGTTTTGATAAACGTATTAAAGTAGCAGCACCAACATGTAGTGTTTGTTCATATCGTGCGAGTATCGCTGAATTTTGGCACTGCTCATGTAATTATATTCCGCAAATTGCTAGATATATGGATATGGGCGAATTAGCGTGTTTGATCGCACCGAGAAAATTAATTGTCTCTGTTGGCGAAGTTGATCCTATCTTCCCATTAGAAGGATGTAAGAAAGTCTATCAAGTAATTGAACAAATTTATCAAAAGGAAAATGTTCCTAATAATTGCTCTTTTGTAATCTTCCCTGATAAGCCACATTATTTTGATAAAGTTAGTGTCTTTAACAACATCGATAAAGCAAGAAAATAAAAAACCAATCCCGACACTGAAGAAAGCGGGGTATGGAGAAACTATAGAATACACTTTATTCGGTAACCATCATTACAAGATTGATGATGCGGAGAACTTATTGAATATTATTTTCAAAAATGTTTAAAAACTGACGAAATACCTCTTTTTTAATTTTACATAGTAAAATCATAACAAGAAACACTATAGGTATTTCCGCAACTAGTAATCTATATAAATACCGAGCGACCCCAAAAGGTTGCTTTTTTAAACATTTCGATTACAAAAAATGTGGGTGTCCATTTTTTAGAACACGGAACAAGTTATAGTATACTTGTCTTTTTCCCACTCACGATTTGTAATACATAAACATCCAAATATTTTATTAAAGGAGGAACATAATGGATATTTTAAAAAACCTTAAAGAAGATGAAGCTGAAGTAATTGAAGATGATGAAGATTTCGATGATTTTGATATCGATTTCGAAAAGATTCGCATTAGATGCGATGATGAAGAACCTGTTATTAAAGTTGATAATAATGCTCCATCCTATTTATTTGTGGAACAACAAAAATTAGATGAAGGCGAAGTTCCTTTGGGAAAAGTAGTAGGCCACGAGAAACAAAAGAAAGAAATCCTTGCGGTTATCGATTGGTTTAAACGCTCCGCTGAATTAAAAGCGAGAGGTGTCTCTATCCCTAAAGGCGTTATTATGTTCGGGCATCCAGGTAATGGTAAATCCTTACTTATTAAAGAAATTATCAAATGCTGTGAAGCACCAGTATTTATTTTCCAAGGTGACCAAGCCAATGTCACACAAGGTATTGTAGAGACATTTGATAAAGCAAGAAAAGCTGGTCATTCCATTATTGTTATTGATGAATTAGACCTTCTCATTAATAGAGAAAGAAGAGTGGTGAGAGCTTTACAAGAATGTTTAGATGGTGTGGAATCATCTGATGACATCCTTGTCTTAGCGGCCACTAATGATATTAGAGAAGTCCCAACTGCTTTAAAAAGAAATGGTAGATTAGAGAAATTAATTTATATTCCCAATCCTACTGGTGAAGAAGCTTTGATGTTATTTAAGAAACATTTTGAAGAATTTAAAGTTGATTTACCTAAAGACTTCGACCCTGATGAAGTAGCCTTATCTTTAACTGGTATTTCCTGTGCTGGCGTAAAAGCGGTAGTGAATGATATCGTCTTACGTAATGGTTTTGAAAACATTACCACTAAGATGATTGATGATTCCATCTTTAACATCACTGAAAGAGTGAAAGAAGGAGCCAAAGAAGATAATCTCTCTGTGGCAATGCACGAAGCGGGTCACGCGATTATGGCGAAAGCCTTCCCTAAATTCTTCCAAATCAACCGAGTTGATATCAGTGGTGCTTCCGGCGCTTTCCACGCAAAAGAAGTGGAAGAAGACTTCTGGCCTTACGATAAAGTCAAAGCGGATATCCAAATCTCTATGGCGGGTGTCATCGCCCAAAAAATTATTATGGGAATTGGTTCAAGGGGTTGTGAATCGGATTTGGATAGAGCAAGAGTTTTAGCATATAACATTATTAATAAAAATGGTTATTCTTCTTGTTGGGAAACTCTTCCGACTGTGGAGCCTGGTTCTCGTATGGAAACCGCTAGCAAAAGAAGAAGAATGGAAAGGAAGATTGAAAAACTTCTTAAATCATTAGAGAAGAAAACCATAAAATATATTAAAAACAATAAAGATAAAGTTAAGACACTAGGATATGCTTTGTTTGAAAAAAAGCACCTCAAATCTTCAGAAATCTTGGCAATTATCGGTTAAAAGTTCAATATAAAAATAAATTATAAAGGATGACTACAATTATGTAGTTGTCCTTTTTATAATATTGATATGAAATTGGTATTCTTGGATATCGATGGGGTGATGAACTCCATGACCGGTTCTGTCCTCTATATGGCGGATATGGAAGTCAGTAAGATTGAGTTACTAAAGAAACTCATCAATCTTTCTGGTGCGGAAGGTATCGTCTTGACTAGTGATAGAAGATTCTCTAAACCATATATGGATCAATTTATCGAAGTGATGGATAAATTTGAAATCTTCTTAGAAGGGACATTAAGATATCCCAAAGAATATGAAGAAGATCCCGATGATAATCGAGGTAAACAAATTGTGGATTATCTCGAATCATCTAAAAATGATATTGAAAGCATTGTCATATTAGATAATGAAGATGATGGGATATCAGATTTATTCCCTGATGAATTCCTTAAGGTTGATCGTAGAGATGGCTTGACGGAAGAAATCATGCATCACGCGATAGAGATATTAAAACAATAAAAAAGCATTTAGTTGGGGTTTTACCGCTAAATGCTTATTTTTTATAAGGAATAACTCAAGATAAGTTTATAATCGCTTTTGAGTGTGTGTTTTTTGACACTTTTGGAGCTTTTCTTCATTTGGAATTCTCCAGTAGTTGTAAACCTTCCATCTATACCGAGATAAGTATTCAAATATTTATATTTAATAGTTTCGCCAAATAACCATTGAGATGTTGTTTTATAGTTCATCTCACTTCTTATTGTCTCCATAGTTAAAACATTACCTTTTATATAATATGAATAAGTCTTGCTATCATCAGGGAAATTGGTCCCGCTTGAAAAATAGGAAGAATAAAGATTAAATGATTCAGCATCGAAAGCCTTTGTTCCCCAGCTTGAATTTTGCCTAATATAATATGTCTTATCAATAATGTTTATGCTATAACAAGAATCGCCTAATTCTTCGCTATATTGTTTTGTTTTTGTGTTGGTGTAAGATTGGATAAATTTTTCGTCGTTGATAGTTCTTTGATACCTTTTGTTATAACCAGTAATGATATATCTACGATTTATTGTGTCGATATTTTGGTGTAGTTTGGTTTGCGAATAAGAATCTAATTTATCTTTACCAGTTGTGTTGTATTTGGTTTCGTTTGAAGTGATGACGTCAATCTCCGTGTTTTGTGTAAAAGAATATCCAGTACTTAGAAAGTTACTTTGCATAATCTGATAATGTTGTTGAAAAGTGTCGCGGAACACGCTGGCTGTTACTTGCGTTCCTTTGGCAGCAAAAGAAGGCTTATGAATCTTCGGTGTATTATTGCAACCAGTAGTTAAAAAAGCAATAGGGAAGAGTGTTAAGAGAAGATATTTCTTATTCATGTTCTTTTCCTCCTTTAACAGCTACTTTTTCTACAACCAAGAAGCCAATAGATATGATTAGTAATAATCCTAAGAAGATAGTATAAATAATTGGTTTGTTATTATTTAAAGTGGAAGTAATCTCAATGCTATATGCTTCAAGGCTATTTAAATTATTCAATGCTTTATTGCAGAGAATATTAAACACAAGGGTAGTGATTGATAGTAAGAAGGATAGTCCTGTTAATATGATAGAAGGAATATGATTAATTCCTTTATTGATGTCTTGGAATAGTGGTTTACTAATTAATTGCAATGTGAGAAGTAAAATAATTACTTCTAATAACATAGATATGCTAGTAAAGATTAATGATGATATAACGAAAGAAACGCCATCATCATAGATGTATTTTGAATTTTCAATAAAGAAAGAATATAGACTGATGTTTCCTCCGACTAAATTCACTGGATGGGAAGTTATCACCTTTCCGTCTTCGCTTACTAGGCCGGTAATAGTAAATCTTGTTTGGCCTATATTAAATACAACAATTAATGAGAAAACAATGACCAATAAACGGCCTACTCCTCTTACAATAAGAGGAAGTAGTTCGTGTTTTTCGCTTAAGAATTCTTTTACGAATAAATTAAAGCATAGAGTAAAAGCGATAAGAACAACGATAAATATAAGGCCTCCATTAAATGTGGTGACTATTTCGCCATCTTGGAATAAAGCGAAGTTTGCTAGATAAATAAATGATCCTAAAACCAAGATATAAAGAATAGTGGTCTTCTTTGATAAATCTACAAATGTTTTGCCTTTGATAGCTTTAACAAATTCTGGAATTGATAAACCAATAAATATAAGAGCTACTACCAAAATAGCAACGCTTAATAATATAGCAATTGAGGAATTGGCGATTCCTACATATTGCTTTGTACGAATATAATCAGCGAGATTAGACGCGACACTCACCATAGTGAAATTGTTTATAGGGAAGAAATTATCATAGAACACAGGAATAAGTGGTGTGAACATCATTAACACCATAGAAACTAGTAATAATGAGGAAGAAACGATAGAAAAGATGAAACCGAGTTTAGTTTTATCAATTGGTTTTCTTTCTTGTTTTGATGCGGATTTCTTTTCCTCTTCTTTTTCTTTTAAAGAGGCGCCACAAGACTTGCAAAATTTAGATGAAACAGAATTGCTAGTCTGACATTTAGGACATTTAATTTCAGCGATTATTTCTTTGCCACAAGATGTGCAGAATTTTGCATCATCTTCTATTTCATTATTACAAAATGGACATTTCATATTCATTCGCTCCAATCTAACATAAATATATTATCTATATTTTTTTGTGATATACAAAAATAATATTGCTTATATTAATTGTTTAATAACATTTGTCCTCTTTTTTGGACAACATCACCCTTATAATAGGAGGTAAATTATGAAGAAAGAAAAGATTAAAGTCAAAGTTGACCAAACTAAACTTCCTAATAAGATGCACTTTGAAGTGCAGAAGAAGATGAGAGCCCATGTCTATAAACCAAAGAAAGGTAGGGGTTCTTTTAAGAGAAGAAAATTAATAGAGGGAGACTAATTGTTATATAACATATACATACCATAAAGAGAGTGGTGAGGGACAAACCCGAGGATCCACCGACAACCCAAGTGATGTTGGGTGCCAAAGTTTGATCGATGGGAATAATAAATAATAAAAAAATTACTCCTATCGTGACGATGGGAGTTTTTCGTTCCTCTATGTGGAGATTGTGACACAACTGCAGTGATGGCGGGTTCAATAGCAGAAGCATATTATCAAAGAGATAAAATGTGTCGTTTTGAAGATAAATATTTATACTTCATGATTGACCCAGAAGTAGAAGAAGTAATTAAAGATTTTCATAAGATGATAAAAAGCAAAAAGTTCGATAAATGCTTATAAAAATGTTACTCGGAAAAAACCGACTCGGAAAAAACCGAGTAAAATATTTGGATGTCCCTTTTTAAGGACATATTTTAGTTCATAATATAATCACAAGTTAGAGATAGCTTGTTAAGTTGTTATTTGATTTAATTGTTTCATTGTTAAATCTCCTTCATTAAAAGAGATGCCCTGGTACTTTTTTCTCCATTGGAAATTACCTCCTGACAAACTGTTGATACCTCACTTTCTCCAGGGCATCTCGTTCCTTTCTGAAAATTGTCCATAGATTTTCCATACATTGAGATGCTCCGCTCCTCCTTTCATTCCTATTGTCATACCCCATTTTGGCGGAGCATCTCGGCTCCTTTCTTAAAGAACACTTAAGTATAAAACTGATATATAGTAGAATATTTGCATGAACAAATTTAAATTGATGTGTGTAATACCATTTATGGTAGTAACGACATCGTGTCGTTCTCTTTTTCCATCTAGACCAGACATAAAGGGTGATGCTTTTCGATATTACTCTTCTAAACAGATTAGTCTCAAGAATGCAGAAGACCATAATAGTGATGTTGATATCTTGTTTGATTATTTGACAGCATTTAGTAATAAAGATATTGAAGGACAAAAAGCAGGGCAATCTAAATTTGGAACAAAGTTCTTGCTCGCGCTTGTACAAGAAGACTGTTCAGATTGTGATGCCAGATATGGTGCTTTCAAGACCTTAGAAGAAAACTGGGGTAAAGGCAGCTTTGAAAAATTAAAGGACGAAGTTTTTAAGTTCTATACCATTTTTGTTGATACAAAAAATAAGTCTGATGATAATCTTTTTGAAAAAGTCTACGAAAGGCAAAGCGTTGCTGCTATTTTTGAAGAAGTTATTCCTTATATGGCAGGAGAAATGGGTGTTAAACATCCATATAAAGATAACTGTTCCAGCCCAGATAGTTATGTTAATAACTTAACTAATCTTACTAGTCGGGTAGACTTATCTACACCAACCACTTTTTTGATAGATATGACAGATAATACCCCTAAGTGGACATCGCCACACGGGATAAGAGAAGTCTTATTCTCCTTCGATGGCACGAACGGTTCTGATGATTACGCTAAAGCTAGAACCTTACGTAATGCTTGGACCAATGTTGATAGCAAAGAAAATATCTTCTCACCTTCATATATACAATAATTGCTAAATTTGTATTAAGCAGTTGTTTCAATTAAATAACATCTTCAAGAGGTATTGACGTATGAAATCTAATTTTAGAAAAACACCAGGAAGAACGTATTATGAATCTTCTATTGAAGAGTTTGTAGAATATAAATTCCCAGCAGATATTATTGAATTTTTAACTGAAAGTGATGAAAAAACCGATGAATATGAGCTTCATCTCCAAAAAGGTGCTTGGTTAAATCAAATCAAAATATTGCAGAAGTATTTAAAAGATAAAAAAGGATATATCATCTTTGAATATGTTTTATCAAGAGTCAATATGCGTATTGATGTGATCCTTTTGATGGGCGATGTTGTTTATTCATTAGAATTTAAGAACAACGAAATAGAATTTAAGGATGAAGATATTAACCAAGCTGATGGTTATGGATATGCACTAAAGAATTTCTATGAAGTTAATAGAGACAAATATGTTGTCCCAATTCTTATAGCGACAAAAGCACCGGATAGTGAATGCTCCGAAGGTGCTGATCTGGGTATTGATAAGTTATTCTCTTTATTCAAAGCAAATACAAATAAGATGGAACAATACATTGATTTGATCAGAAGCAAATATGGTTCCGACGTTATTTATACTGAAGAAGAATTCGAAAATTGGATCAAATCGCCATTTAAACCAAACCCAACAATTATTCAAAGTGCTAGATCGATTTATATGAATAATAAAGTCGATGAATTCTTTAAGTTTGATGCAGGTGAAGAAAATTTAAAGATCACCGAAAGAACTGTTGAAAATATTGTCAAAGAAGCTAAAGTGAATAAAAAGAAAATTATTTGTTTTGTTTCTGGGGTTCCTGGAGCAGGAAAAACCCTTGTTGGTTTAGACTTGGCTGGCAAAACAAGAAACAATACCGATAGTGGATTACCTGAAGCAGTGTTTTTCAGCGGAAACGGTCCTCTTATTAACGTTCTAACTGAAGCATTAGGTAGAGATGCTTACAAAAACAATCCAGAAAAATATCCTAGTAAATATAGAGCGGTTCAAGATGTTAAGGTTTTTATCCAGGATTTGCACGCTTTTAAGCAAGATATTATTGCAACCAAAAAGAAAAAAGTTGATGAAAACGTTTTAATATTTGAT
>JAEEHE010000131.1 GCA_016280685.1 Caryophanales bacterium | reverse complement strand
TTCGCGGACAAGATTCTCATTGATAGAGTTCTATCAAATGAAAAGATTGATATCACTTATGAAGTCAATCTCATTGAATTCCTCGGTATTGATCAATTAGAAGGACTTAGATTCCATTCTAATAAAGATGATAAAGATATCGTCGTTAATACCGAAGCAGTATTCATCGCTATTGGTCAGGTGCCACATAATGAACCATTTAAAGATTTAGTTAATCTTAACGAAAAAGGATTCATTATCACCGATGCCAAAATGGCCACGCGTGAACCCGGCATCTTCGCTGTTGGCGATTGCCGTGAAAAAGATGTCCGTCAAGTTATCACCGCATTAGGCGATGCTTCTGTCGCTGCGGTAAGCGTTGATAGATATCTTAGAACTCTATAAGAAAATACCTCACTTAAATGTGAGGTTTTCTTTTTATAAAGAAAAGAGGATTAATATCCCCTTAATTCTACTTTATCAACGTAACGTAATAATACTTCTTTAAACTTCTTTGCGTCTTCTTCGCTTACTTCATGAAGACCTTTTTGAATGCAACCTTCACGATCCACAAATTTCTGTAGATATAAAATAGGTGCGCCTTTGATTAATTCACCAATTCCATCCATATCTTTAATATCGTGGAATTCTTTAACTAAAGTTGTTCTAAATTCATAGGCAATTCCCGCTTCTTTTAAGAGTTTAATGGTTTTCTTGATAGATTCCATATCTACATTCTTAACACCTACGGTGAGAGCGTATTTTTCAACGCTATTTTTAATATCCATCGCGACATAATCGATGAGTTTAGAATCGATATATTCTTTAACTAATTCTGGATTAGTTCCATTTGTGTCTAACTTCACTTCATATCCTAATGATTTAATATCTTTTAATTTATCAATTAGACCAGGAAGTAATGTTGGTTCTCCTCCAGATACCACAACTGCATCGAGCATTCCTCTACGCTTTTTTAGATATTCCATCACTTCATTCCAAGGGATGGTTTCATCGCTTTCTAATACGGTTAAGCCGTTATGACAAAATGGGCATCTAAAATTACATGCTTTTGAAAAAAGCACACATGACACCCTATCTTCATAATCTAAGACGGATAATTTATCTAAACCCACAAAATCATTTGCCATGCCACTATTATACATTTTTTCTAAATTATTAGAAAATATATATCTCATCAGGGAATTGTTTGATACAATATGGACAATATGAAAAGTAATATTTCCTGGGACGAATATTTTATGGGCATTGCTGTGCTCTCGGCGATGCGTAGTAAAGATCCCAACACTAAAGTCGGAGCGTGTATTGTCGATGCCGAACATAAAGTTGTGAGTATCGGCTATAACGGCATGCCTGCGGGTTTGCCAGAAGAAGAACTTTCTTGGAACAAAGGGGAAGGATTAGATAGCAAATATTTATATGTTTGCCACGCAGAATTCAATGCGATACTAAATACTAGAAACGGTTCTTCAGTCAAAGGTGGAACATTATATGTCACATTATTCCCATGCAATGAATGCGCAAAAGCGTGCATCCAAACAGGAATTAAAGAAATCGTTTATGTCGAAAATAAATACGCTGATACTATCGGTGTACAAGCATCTTTAAAAATGCTCAATCTCGCCGGAGTGAAAATCAGACAATATATCGGTAGATTACCAGAAATCGAGTTTAAGCAAAATGAATATAAAAGAATACGTTAAGCAAAGAAAAGAAGAGATTAAAGTTCTCATCGCTGGTATGGAAAATAAACCCCATATCACCATCGTTCAATTAAATGAAGATGCGGCGAGTAATGCCTATGTTAAAGGCAAATTAAAAGATGCCGAAGAATTAGGCGTTATTGCCACTTTAGAAAAGCTTCCTATTGATACTAGTGAAGAAGAATTATTATCTTTCATTGATAAATTAAATAAAGATGATTCTGTTGATGGCTTTATCGTTCAAATGCCTTTACCAAGACAAATCAGCGAAGAAAAAGTAAAATTAGCGGTTTCTCCAACGAAGGACGTTGATGGCTTCCACCCATTAAGCAAACTCGCTCCTTGCACTCCAAAAGGCGTTATGAATTATTTACACGCGGAACAAATTCCATTATGTGGTAAAAATGCCTTAGTTATCGGAAGAAGTAATATCGTTGGTCGTCCAATGGCGAAATTATTATTAAATGAAAGCTGCAATGTCACCGTGGTCCATAGCAAGACCAGTCCAGAAGATATGGCTAATTATATTAAAAACGCGGATATCATCGTTGTGGCCATCGGAAAAGCAGGATTCTTAGATAATAGATTCCAATATAAGGAAGATGCCACTATTGTCGATGTTGGTATTTCTAGAGATGAAACAGGTTTACATGGCGATGCAATTCCGGGCTTACCAGTTAAATTACAAACCCCAGTCCCAGGTGGAGTTGGATTATTAACTAGATTAGCCTTATACGAAAACTTATTAGATATCGTAAATAACAAGTAACAAAAACTAGGTCAATTGACCTAGTTTTCTTTAATTATTTATCTATCATTTCAAAAATGAAGTCAGCAGCATCACTTGCCCA
>JAEEHE010000020.1 GCA_016280685.1 Caryophanales bacterium | reverse complement strand
TTAGCAGTAAAACTGCATAAAAAAAGCATAAATTCTCTTTTTTGGAGAGTTGGAGAAATAACTCTCAAAACGCGATACGCCTGAATAGTGTACATTTTTTGCTCGCCCGTGTATAGTGTATAACGCTATGGGAAGAAAGATTAAAATTTCTACTATCGTGACAACTTCTATTGTTGTCACAGTTGGCCTCACACTAGGACTTATCGGCGGTGTTCACGTCGGTAATGCTCTTTCAGTTACTGGCGCTGTTGATTATGGTGCTTATGCTATCGAGAAGTATGAGGATGACTATGCTGCCTTGATGAAAAAATACGATAAAGACAAATCTGTGAGTAGCTACCAACCATATGAATTGGTAAATATCGCTATTGAGAAGTTTGCTAAAAACGAACACTCCAAAACAGTAACTCGCGGTAATGTCAAAGCGGCAATCGTGACACAAGAAATCTTTGGTGAAGATGTTCGTGATGGTAATGAATTTTATACTGAATCACTTTCCTATTCTTCCATCAAGAAATGTGGTGTTCGTTTCTATCAACACGCTGATAGCATTGATGAATATCGTGGCACCAATATTAAGAGCAATGGTTCCGCCACTTTCCAAGAGAAGAACAAATCAACCGTTAGCTTCAAAGAACATGAAGATAATTGGGGCAAAACTTTAAGTCGTCCTGTTATATATATCATTTCCAGTAAAACTGTTTTAGATAGCACATTAGAAGAAACTGCTGATGGCTATAAAGTGACAATGAATTTAGATAAAGTCACTTCCGTTTTAAGATATGTCAAGCAAATGGTGAGCATTTCTAATCTCGATAGAACACCTGATTTTAGTAAAGTCAGTTTATCTTTCAACTTAGATAAAGATTTGAATCTCAAACAAATGTTCACTGATGAAGAATATGTCGTTTATGTGGTTGGCAAGAATGAATCAAAAGGTAAATTAACCGTTGATTTCTATCAAGATGTAACCGACAAAATCCCTGGTCTTGATGATCAATACCCTTATTAAGGAGTTTTAAATATGAAACTTTGGAAAAAGATTTTATTACAAGCTGGAATATTTACATCCGTCTTCGCTCTCGGCGGTGGAATTGGCTTTCTTACTTGTTATAAGAAAGTAGCACCTAATAAACAAGCCCAAGCCGAACCAGAAGTTGAATATCACGAAGAAACACCTGCAGAAAAATTTATGTCAAACCTTTCAAGCTCTAAAGCTTTAGAAGGTAACTTATCTTTAAGTGTTTATGGCAATAAAGAAGAAACTAACAATAACACTTTAAAAGCGTTTGAATTAAAAGATGATATTCATATCGATATCACCGATTTACAAATTTCCATCGCTGATTTAGATCACATCAAAGTGCAAGGCGATGTGAATTTAAAAGTGAGTGATTTTGATTTAGATTTCACTGTCGGCTATTTCGATGACACAATCTATCTCGATTATTTAGACACTCATTTCTATTTGGAAACTAAAGATATCACAAAAGTCTTTGATATGCTTCCCACATTTGGTATTGATTTCTCTTTACCGGATTTGAGCTTTGTCAGTTTTGACATGGATGCGATTTTAGAATCTCTATTAGAAATGCCAGAAACCAAAACTGAAACTAATCATTATTTCACTTATCGTTTTATGAAAGGTGTAGTTTTAAGATTCTATACGAATGATAATTATGAAATGCTCGGTGTAGATTTATTACCTGGCAATGTCTTTGGTATTAATCTTGAAGCGACAAGTGATATTCATAACTTAAAAGAAGATATTGAAACCTTAGTGAATCCTTCTACTGTTGAAGGCGGACCTACATATAGTGAATTTGATCCCGCCTTTACATTAATTGAAGATGTCATGCATATCGTCAATGAAAAGAAAGCGCATGTCGCTTATTCTGTCGATGTCGATAAAGTTGAAGATAATACCGATTTCTTTAATTTAAATGGTGACCTCGATTTCGATATCAATGAAATGAAATTATTCACCACGGTTAATGTCCAAGAAAATAATCGTTCTTATGATTTAACCGCTGGTTATATGAATCAAAACCTCTATGCTTCCTTAAAGGACTTAAAAGTTTCTTTAGAGAATCAATCTATTATCACTTTAACTAAATACATCAGTGAGAAAGTGGAAGGCTTTGATTTAGATTTAGAAAGCGTTTTCTCTGATTTAGGTTCTGTGACCGAGAAGATTGACTTACATGTCATTGCTCAATACGTGAATGACTTACCAGAATTTATCTCTAACTTTGCATTAACAAGCAATGAAGTTTCCTTAACATTTAATCCTCGTTATTTCGGTTTGGATGCTTCTAGTTTTGATATCGCGATTAGATTTGATGAAGAATCTATTAAATCAGTCAATTTATCCAACCTCGTTATCAGTGGTTATTTAGTGAACGCGACATTAGATTTATCGGAATATCAACCTGTGGAAATCGATGTTGATTCTTATGTGGCTTTAGATCCAGCCTTACCATTAATCGATTCCGTTGATGAATTAATTCATCAAGATAAATTTGGAATCACCTTTAATATCGCTATCGATGATAATGATGAACAAACTAAAGATGTCATACTTGACGGTAGTTTCCAATTCGCTTTAAAGAAAGCTGATGTCGAAGTTATTAACGAAGATGGCACAACTAGTGTTGTTAATAAAACATTATTTGATTATGGTGCGGGTGTCTTAAATATTTCCGATAAAGATTCTTACCCTCATCGTATAGTTGCTGACGCGAAGAGTAGTGGACAAGTTCTTCTCTCCTATAGTGGCACTTCCAAAAATAAAACTAATGCCAAATTTGATAATGCGACAATCGATTCCATTATTGATTTAGCTTCTAAATTATTAGATGAACAAGATGATCACTTTATCGAACTCTTCGGTAGCTTATTAGAACAAACCGTTTCTACACCTTTGAATGATATCTTAAAAGGTAAGTATGGTGCATTACTTGATAGCAACATTATCACCTCTTTAGATGTCGTGGCAGGCAAAATAACATTAGGTCTTAATGGGGCGATTATCGGTATGGATGAATTAGACTTTGTTGTCGCAGTTCGTTTCAATGATGACGCGATTGAAGGACTTGATATTAGCGGTCTTCAATTAGGAGATAAAACTATCAATTTATCCGCAAATTTGAGCGCTTTTGATGAAAATACCTATAATTCTTATTCCTTAAAAGATAATGGTAACTTCATCGATTTATCAACAATTTCTATGTTCTTAGATATGGGTATCAAGACCTCAGAATTTAACTATTATGAATTTAGTGGAAACATCACTGTGGCAGTCGGAGATTTATTCGATGCGATTAGCTTACCCGCTACCGTGAAGATTCAAAATGATAAAGGCCATGTTCGTATGCTCGCTCATATTGAAGCTCCAATGAAAGTCTTGTTAGCCTTATTCACTGATGACTACGCTTTGAACGTAGAAAGAAATTCTTATTTGATGTATGACAACCAAGGTGATGGTATGTTCCATCTCTTACGTCATGATTATAGAGAAAGTGGTTTCTTACAAAGCGCGATCGATAAGAAACTACAAAGAAGATATACCACTGATTATTTCATGGACCATATTTTGGAAATTTTATTAGGCGGTATGGTGGGATTAAATAAATCCACATGCGATAAAGTAGGCAACATTGAAAGTGGCGAAGGCCAAATTCAATATGAAAATATCGTTCAAGATTATCATTACACCTCTTCTAAGAAAAACTATTACTTTGCGATTAATATCGGTGAAGTCTTAAAGAGCGATAGTTTAGAAACTTTATCTTTAACTGTCTATCACAACAATAACGGCATCTTCAATCGTGCGGTTGTTGATATGTCCATTAATGTCTTAATCACATTACACTTACATCTAGATATGAACCTCACTGGTAGTGTGACTATTAACGATAATCAAATGTCCTTTATGACAGACTACGTTTCACAAAATGGAAACGTCACTTTAAATCAACCGATTTTCTAAGATTTTATAAATATAAAAAAGTCAGATAAGCGCGTATCTTTATTTATTATTATTTGAATATCATGCGTGCCTGCATATATAATACTATTGTACTCTCGAAAAGTACTTACCTATATATTCTCTTATTGAGAACTTTATTATCAGGCTTGCCTGTAAATATATATTTAAATCCTTTATCCTTAGGGAACTAGGGGATTTTAGGTAATTTAGTTATTA
>JAEEHE010000130.1 GCA_016280685.1 Caryophanales bacterium | reverse complement strand
TAAGATCGGTGAAGTCCTTAGAATTGCCTCTCGCCCAAGCATGATAATGAGAAAGAGTTAATCCGTTTAAAAGGATATTGTCATACATATAACGATAGTTATCAGCAGGACATCCTTGCTTCATATTTACGTTGTCGCGAGGAATATTGGTCCACATGGCGTATCTATGGAATTTACCACCTTGAGAAGCGGTTTGTTCTCCCCAGTCATCCACACTCTTAATGCCGAGACGGGTATCTTCCCAAATCTTTTCTTTTGTTAATTGCACTCTCGCAGGACCTGCGCCACCAATCACAATTGTGGAATAGAAAGTTAAATCGCTATTTAAAACAAAGGTCACACCATTGTAATAGCCTTCAAATAAACCGGCTTTAAAAGTAATTTCCATTCCATCCATAGGGATAAATTCCACTACGGATTTAAATTCCATATAATTAGCCTTTACTTCAATTGATAATGGGGCAAATTGTCCACCGACATTCATCGGGAATAAAGTGACCCCATCATTTCTTGGGAAAACCGCACTATCAGCATCGAAGTTTCTCCAATAATTAAATGTTTGACCATTAACTATAATTCCATCACCAAGATTGATGGGTTGATTATTGGCGTCTAAGAATTTATCGATATGGTCATTTATATAATCGGTTCGAGTAAAGATTTGTTCACTAAAATTGAATTGGAAGAAGAAATTATCAATTGCGGAAAAATGGAAGTTACAAGCTCCAGCGGTGATAATGTTATCTAAACTCTTTTCACGGCGTTGGAATTTTAAAATAGGAACACCAGAATCTGTTGCACTAGCGCCTGCCATCGCACGATATTGATCTTCAGAAGAGAAACCGGAAGCTTGGTGAGTATATGTCACAACATCAAGTTTTGTTGAACCACTAAATGGATAATAAGTAACACCATTAAGTTCAACATAGAATTCGATTTTAGCAGCAGATGGGTTACTTAAATCCACTCGAAGAACTGCGTTTGTGTAATTGGTAAACAATTTGCCACCATCGACAGTAGCTAAATCGGTAGCACCGTCAGCGGTCATCATCTTTACACCACCGATATCATAGTTACGAGAATATTGACCATTGCTGTTATAACCTAGATATAAAAATCTAACTGTGGTAGAACTACTCACATAAACAGCGTAACCACCAACACCAATCCAATAATTGTCCAAAGTTTTCTTAAAAGAGAATCTTAATTCGCTTTTTTCACTTAAGACATTACCTTTGGTTTGCATGCCACCATCAACATCGCCTTTGACGACACGAGGATCACCAGAATCTCTAGTCATAAAACCTAAATCTTCGTTGCGGTATACGACATATTCAGAATCAGCTTTCACCACTTCTTCGGTTTTGCTTGTGGCTTTGTTAGCGAGTATTAATCCACTCGCGCCACCAAGCACTAATGCTAAAGCGCCTAAAGCAATAAAGTTTTTCGATAGTTTCATAAAGTATTTTCTATCCAATAAATTGGACAGAGTCCTCCTTTCTTAGAAAAAACTATAGTATCTACCTTAACTTTATTTTGTTTTTGTATGCAAAAGCATTATTTTTCTATTGAAAAACAACAACTCATTAACAAATGATAGGCAAAAGGAAATATATGATAAATTTTGATGTTATTAGAGACTAAAATCGATATCTTCACCGAGAAGGTTTCTTCTCACTGAATCGATGGTTTCGTCAGAAATATTACAAGCCTCTTTTAAGTACTTTTCAATTGTCACATAAAGTGGCTTATCGCTTTCACCATAAAATGCGTCCATAATATCATGCATCTTACCCCAACCCATCCAGTTGCCATCGGAGTTACGGTAATATCCACGATTATCAAAAGTATCATCTTCATTAACGAAAGAACGATATCTATCGCCAAAAACTGAGAAGGAAGTTAATTCAAAATCTTTAGTCAAATCCTCATAAGAAACGCCCAATAAACCATTGATTAAGTAAGAAAGGGTACCAGTTCTATCCGCACCAGCAGAACAGTGATAATAAACCGGATAATTATTAGAATCCGCTAAAGTTTCAAAGATAGATTTAATAGAGGCAATAGAATAAGACTCAAAATTAAATGTTGGTCCATCAGGATAAGTAATAGAGAAATCAGGAATGATAGATGTATACATCCAAATAGGATAATTTCTATAAGAAAGATTAGTATCAGTAATCACTTGTTGAGGTGTATCTCCTCTTAAATCGATTTCTGTTTTAATACCTAATGTATTTAAATAGGTATTTCTTCCTTTATCATTAATAACTTTTAATTCACCACCACGATAGAGTTTACCATAAGGTATTTGATGGCCATCTTTCGCTATCCAACCACCGAGGTCTCTCACATTAGAGACGCCATCAATAGTAATAGTTCTTAAAGAATATTTATCACTAACCTTGAATGATAAGTCATCGAGGATATATTCATTGCCACTATCTTTCACACGATAATAATAAGTTTCACCTGGTGTAAGAGTGCCTTCAAATGTAAAAGCGGGCATAGAAGAAGAATAACTATTAAAGGAAGAAAACATATGGTCATTACTAACTTCCACTATATATGGACCTTTTAAATTATCTTCCCAAGTAATAGTCTTAATCGCTTGATAGTTATAGATAGATTTATCACGTAAAGCGGCCACAGCTTCTTGATCATTTGTCGCGTCTAAATAGTCTCTAAGATTCTTATTTAATATATTAAATGTACTAGTTAAAGGAGATAGATATCGATCATCTCTTTTATCGTTAACACCATATTCGGTGTGTTCAATCTCTTGAGTACACGCGGTATCATAATATGATTTATGGCAATCGCAGCAATAGTAATATTCAATATGTCCCGATTCAGTGAATGTCGGTTTCACTTCTTCATAATGCATTAAGCGATCATGATGACAACCAATGATAATAAGTTCTTGTTCATCAACTTTATGACAACAGATAGAACAATACTTCCAAGAATGGACTAAGTCTTGATGTGTCTCACTACCAGGGGTATGGATTTCTTCATCAATAACCTTGTTACATCTAAAACAAGTATGCCAGTGTTTTTCACCATCAGATTTCCAAATTCCGTTAGAAATATGGCCTAATGCAGGGATTTCGATAGGATTTTCAATTCTTTTTGTGGCATTTGCGTCTTCAAATAACGCCCCACAAGAACAGGAATAATAAGCCTTTGTTCCTTTAGTTTCACAAGTGGCAGGAACTTCTGGGTGATATGTTAATACTTCATCGTGACCAGTCATACCTGTATCGATATGTTCAAGGGTAACCATGCCATAAGAATCTAAAAACTTCATATGACAAACATCGCATTCATAATGTAATAAAGTTCCTTCATGGTCATGGTCAGATGGTTGAGCAGTGATTTCAGTTAATGTATGTTTCTCCACATCAACTTTCGCACTACATCTATTACATAAATGGTAATGATAACCATCGCTTTCAAACCATATAGAACCAGCATCATGACCAAGTTTAGGAATGATTAATTGTGCTTCACTTACTTCGTTTTTATTTGCATCAAATAATTGTCCGCATTCTGAACATTTATAATGCTCTAACATACCATCTTCTATACAAGTAGCATCCACTTCATCAAAATGCTCAGCATAATTATGTACATGAGAAGATTCAGACTGAGATGGTTGTGGTTCGGGTTTATTTGTCTCTTGACACCCTATAAGGGTGAGTGAGCAAATGCTTAACGCTAATATCGTTTTAATCAGCTTCTTCATAGGTCCTCCTTTCTATCGTTTCTGGTTCTTTCTTTACTAATTAGTTTTACGTTTCTTAATAAAGAAGATTGCTAAACCCATAGCGATAACAAGGGTTAATGAAGAGATAACGACTATGGTAATAATATTCGCCTTTTGTTGGGCTTGCTTATTAGCGATAGCGGCCTGTTCATTAGAAATATCGGCATCGGTTTTAATCGAAGCAATAACAGTTAAGATTTTGTTTAATAATGTTTCTACTTCATCAACAGATTTGCATTGTTCAATAGCGACTTTACCATTGGTAATGAGTTCTTGCACTTGCACTAATTGGTCACCACTATAAGCACTTAAATCAATCGCATCTAGTTGTGCTTTCGCATTATCTTTCGCCGTTCTTAATTCTTGTGCGGCTAACATCGCATCAGTAGGAATACCTGCTAATGTAGCAAAGAAGTTATCCACCACGATTTGAACATTCTTTTTACTATCGGCTTCATCGATAAGTCCGAAAGCAATTTCTAATAAATCAGTAATCGCGGATTGTTGTAATTCACGATAGTCATTTAAATGGATATTTGCTTGGATTTCCGCTTTGGAAAGGGCTTTATAATTCGCTAAATCTAAAGCGGAGAAAGCATTATATGCCGCATATAATTTATCTAATTTATCTTGTGGGAATTTAGCGATTTCCGAGGCCGTTAAGGTTGCATATGCTTCCATAGCAACATTAATAGCGTTACCCACTTCTTCTGTATAAGTAATCTCGCTCGGGATAGCGTCAATTAAAGCGACGACCGCTTCAATATGTTCTCTTTCTAATCTATCTTCGGGATCTTCGACATTATCAATTGCTGCTTTCGCTTCGGAAACAATATTATCGATACCGATTTGTGTGAAAGCATTTTGCATAGAGGCCTGTGCGTTAGCGATAATGCTATTAATCTGTTCTTGTTCATCTTCTCCATAATCGGCCAAATCAACGTAACTAGTAAGTTCGTTATAAGCGCTAGTAACCATATTGTTAAAAGCATTTCTATCAATACGACCGATAATAGAAGTTCCGTTCTCATCTTTTGTGTACCAAGCAGAGCCATCGCGCAAACCAATCTCGGTGCTTTGGTATGAGAAATCAGTTAATAATTGATTGGGAACATTCAAGAAAGAAGTATAGTTTTCTTGATCACTCGGAAGTTGAAGGTATAAAGGTAAGTCTTCATTCACATTAGGACTAGAAGCAGGATGACCTGTTTCATATTCTGGAAGTTGAGTGGATGCATCAGCTAAATTAGAGAAGTCTTTTTGATTACCTCTAACCCAAGCGTTGTAATAAGTTAATGATTTGTTATTTATTAAAACGTTATCGTAAATATAACGATAATGAGTAGCGGGGAATGTATCGGATGCATAGTCAAAATTACGTGGCATATTGGTGTAGAAAACGTATCTATGATATTTCCCGCCTTTAGTCGCGGTCTTTTCACCCCAGTCATCGATTCTAGCAATCTTCGCATTAATCACCACTTCGTTTCTTTGCCTCACGAATGTGATTTTATTACTATTAGAGGAAGTTGGAGTTTCATTAAGTGTGGAATAGAATGTTAAATCTTCACTTAATGTATATTTGATACCATTGTTATAACCTTTAAAAATACCGGCTTTAAAAGTGATAACAATGCTATCCATCGGGAAATATTCAAGATTAACTTTAAAAGCAATCGTGCTAGAAGTTACTTCAATTGAGACGGGATTAAAGACTTTGCTCGCATAAAATGGGAAGGCAGAAACACCTTCATTTCTCGGATAAGAAAGAACTGCGGGTTCTAAGTCTCTCCAATAATTAAAGGTTTGGCCATTAATGATAATACCTTCACCTAAATTGATAGGCTGACCATTTTCATCTAAGAATTGATTGATATGGTCATTCATATATCCAGTGCGAGAAAAGATTTGTTCGGATAAATTGAAATCGAAGAAGAAATTTCCGATATAGGATGTATCAAAATTACGATTACCGACGGATATAATCGTCGATAAATCTTTGGTTGTATCCGCTTGCGCAAGACGATAACTGTTTTGTTGGTTGATGGCTAATGTTAAAGGGGCGATTGCGCCAATTAACAAACCACCGAGGATAAAGTAC
>JAEEHE010000129.1 GCA_016280685.1 Caryophanales bacterium | reverse complement strand
TTGACTGAAGATACGACAGATTATTCCAATTATTATATGAATTTCTACGAATATGTCGGTGGCACCAAAGCTGATTCATCATTCTCTTCAACCGATTTTGATTATCCTAATACAGTGCAAGAAATTAGTATTGAATTCGGTGCTTTAAGTTCAGAAGGTAGTTATCTCGTCGAAGTGCTTTGCGAATCGAGAAAAGCGGAAGATATCGCCGCTTATGTCGCAGAACATCCAGATCAACCAGAACCATCATATGTCGATATTACTTTACGTGAGCAAGAAATTAATTTCTTCCGTATCCGTAAAGATGGTTATTTCCAAGAAATAATTACCGGTTTAGATTTTGAAATCGATTCGAGATACTTTGAACACGATGTTAATATCGTTCCTGAATCCACAAACATCTTTGCGTGGGAAAACTTCTCTACAACCTTAACCAGCTCTCTCAATTCAGAGCAAGTTACCGTTGATTTGAATTTAATCGATGGAATTCTTGTTCCTAATAACGCTAACAATAATAGCCTGTTGTGGGATTTCCTCGATGAAAATACCGATAGTCCTTTCGATATCAAATTATATGGTTTTCCTGTTGACTCATCCGATTCCGAAGCAAGCCTATTATATGAGGACGAAAGTTTTGTTTATGATGGTGGTTTCAGCATTGCTTATAACACAATATTTATTCAAAAAGTCCACAACACAAGCACTGATACATATTCTTATCGCGGTTTCATTTCTTTAGAAGATGATTCCCATTATACAGATTTTACAATTGATTTATATAACTCTGATGAAGATGGACAAAAAGGTTCCTGGACATCAAGTGGATGGTGTTATAACGAAGATAATCCTGAAAAAGCATTAGCTAATAAACCATGTACACTTGGTGGAGATTTAGAATATGCCTTCAATTTAGGCGGTGTTTATATCGCGGAAATTTCGTGCAATTCCGACCTGGAAAGCGATATCGATAAATATAACGCTGAGAATCCAGGTAGTGAACATGAATATGGTAACCCTGTACCGATAATATTACTTGATTTCGTCGTTTTAGATACAACAACCTTCATGGTGATGGAAATTTAATTAATACGGTTTAATCCGTTTAATAAAAAAGACATAAAAGGAGGAACGAATTATGTCAGAAAAGAAAGAAGAAAGGAAGAAGATTCCCACAAAGACACTTGTGACCAATGTCATCTTATGGACTCTTGGCGTGGTCGCATTATTAGTCATCTTACTATGGGACTATATCTTCCAAGGTAAACCAATTTACGAAGGTGGTAATGGTTTTGTCGCCTTAGGCAATTGGTTCAAAGACAATGGTGATAAAATCATCTACACACTCGCGGTTATCGGCGTCTTAGCCTTAATCATCGCTTTATTGAATTTGATCTTCAAATATTTGAAGTTCAGAAACAAAAAGGCTGCGACAATCACATCCTTAGTGAAATCTTTAATCAAATGGGTGGCTATCGTCATCGCCATCTTCGTGGGATTAAAGAAGTGGGGCGTTGAGACAGATAAGATCTTAGCAAGTATCGGTATCTTAACTCTTATCATAGGCTTAGGTTGCCAATCTCTTATCCAAGATATTATCGCTGGTATTTTCCTCGTCGCTGATAGCGCCTTTGAAGTCGGCGATATCGTTGTCGTCGATGATTTCCGTGGTACGATTACCGAAATCGGTTTAAAGAACACCAAATTAGAAGATGCTGGTGGCAACATTAAAGTCATCTCCAATAGCGCCATTACATCGATGGTTAATTTAACCAATTCCTTATCCTTATCAGTCGTGGAAATCGCTATTCCTTACGAAGAAAATCTCAAGAGAACTGAAACATTATTAATCGAGAGATTAAAAGATATGAAAGAAAGAATCCCAACCATCGTCGAAGGTCCTTATTATAAAGGCGTCGAAGAACTCGGTGATTCCGCGGTTATTTTGAAAGTCATCGCAAAAGTTAAAGAAGAAGATCGTTTCCAAAATACTAGAGACATGAAACGTGATATCTATATGTTCTTAAATGAGAACGCAATTACTGTTCCATATCCACAACTCACCATCACACAAGGTCCAAATCCTGCTGATCATCCAGAGTGGGTGGATAAAGAAAAAGAAGAACAAAAAGCTTTAAAAGTAGCGCAAGAACAACAAGAATCCAGCAAAGATGCTGAAGAGATTAATGACCTTCAATAATCGTTCCTTTATAAATAAAAAGTTTTAATTATGCAAGATTTTGATATTAAAAATCTGATCCCTGTATTCATAGCG
Organism: Caryophanales bacterium; assembly: GCA_016280685.1. Next base: position 4,974 of record JAEEHE010000129.1, on the reverse strand, counting down.
GTGGGAATTATCGTTCTCATTCTTCTTATCGCTATCCCGATTAGCAAATCAACAGGACAAAAATACATCAAAGTAGTGGGTAACTTATTCTGGCTCATCTTAGTCGGTTGGGAACTCGCTATCATATTTGGCCTTGTCGGCGTTATTTGCTGCGTGACCATCTTATTTATCCCTGTAGGCATTCAATACTTCAAATTCGCCCGTTTGGCCTTTTGGCCTTTCGGCTTTAAACCGGATTTTACTAAGCTCAACGGTTTTAAATTAGCTCTTAATATTATCTGGTTAATCCTCGCTGGATGGGAAGGTGCCGTCATAATATTTATCGCTGGTGCACTTTGCTGTGTAACCATTATCGGCATTCCAGCTGGCTTACAATTATTCAAGTTTGCTAGACTTGTCATTATGCCTTTAGGCACAACAATTGAAAAGATTTAAGAATGATCAAAAAGTACAAGTACTATCTCTTTGATTTCGACGGCACGGTATTAGATACTATGCCGTCTTTAGCATATGTCTTTTCTGTTTCATATGAACATGTAGGGTGTAAATTTGACACTAAAGACACCGCCTTATTTTCTCGTATTCCATTAGATGAAGGATATCAAAAAATGGGTGCAAATCCGGATAAATGGCCTGATTTTTGCGAATATATTCGCGCATCTCTCGATTTTCCCGAGACTTTAAAGAGAAATCATTTCTATCCCGAATCAGAAGAAATCTTCCAATATTTAAAGGACCATAATATCTATGCCGGTATAGTAACTAGCAATAATGTTGGTCACGTAAAGGATGTCTTAAAAGTCATGGGTATCGATGATAAATTATTCCGTATTTATATTGGTCATGAAGAATATGAACATTTCAAACCAGACCCAGATCCTCTCCTTCAAGCTTTAAAGAAAATGGGTAATCCTAGAAAAGAAGATGTGGTGTATGTGGGCGACGCCTTAAACGACGCTTTATGTGCGGAAAGAGCGGGTATCGACGCTATCTTATTGGACAGAAATAACGAATATCAAGATTCTCCCAAATATTTAAGAATTACTAATCTTAAGGAGTTATTCAAAGAGTAGCGGTTTCGCTACTTTTTCTTTTAAAAAGCGATATGGCAAAAGTAAATGAAAAAAAGGTTATAAATAATAATATTAAAAAAATATTTTATTTTTTTATTTACAATATTGATATATCTATGGTATGGTATTATTGAGGTGATTTATTATGCTAACTGAACAAGAACTCAACACACTCATTACCAAGGCTGATCAAAGCGATGTGAAAGCGATGATAAAAATCGCTGACCATTACCGCAGCATCAATGAGGAAGACAAAGCTTTTAAATATGTCCATAAAAGCACTCTTTATTCCTACCCAGAAGGAGAGAGAAAACTCGGATACTATTACGAAAGAGGTATTGGCTGTACTAAAGATTTACTGAAAGCTAGACAATTTTATGAATTAGCGGCTTTACATGGTGACATCAAAGCTAAGTACAATATCGGATTATTCTATTACCGCAATAAGCAATATCCGCAAGCTTTCAATCTTGTCAAAGAAAGTGCGGACATGAATTATGGGAAAGCCACATTATTACTCGCTTATTTCTACGAACATGCCTTTGGCACTGCTCAAGATTATGAAAAAGCCAAAGAGTATTATCTCAAAGCTTTAGAACTCGGTGAAAAAGGTATCTACCATCGATTAGGCTATTATTCCTATAACGGTTATGGTGGAGAAAAGAATTTAGATGAAGCCTTTGCTTATTTCTATCAAGGTGCCAGCGAAGGAGAGAAAGCTTGCTATTATTTCTTAGGTGTCATGTTCTCAAAAGGAGAAGGCGTGAAAAAAGATCAAGCCAAGTCCTTCTATTGGTATCAACAAGGCGCTAACAATGATGACGCTAAATCCATGTACAATTTAGCCATCTATTATGAGAATGGCATTAGTGTTCCTAAAGATTCTGAAAAAGCTTTATTCTGGCTCCAAAAAAGTGCCGATTTAGGATTCGACTTAGCCATTAACAAATTACAAATCGAGAAGAATAACAAATGATTTATCACATGAATCTCGCAGAAGAACCTTTTGCCCTAATTAAAAGTGGACAAAAGGATATCGAAATGCGCTTATGTTCTAAAGGAAGAGAAAATATTAGACCTGGCGATCAAATTATTTTCACTAATAACAAAAGTGGAAAACAGTTGATGGTCGAGGTCGTCTCAGTTAGCAAATATATATCTTTCCACGAATTATATAAGCACTACGATAAAACGAGATTAGGATACAAAATAGATGAAACAGAAAATCCCGATGACATGTTAAAATATTATAAACTAGAAGATATCGAAAAATATGGTGTATTAGCCATTGAAATAAAAATATAATTAGATAAGGGGTATTGTTATGAAAAACATCAAAAATTTAACTCTATTATTAGCCGCGACATTCTCTTTATGCGCTTGTCAAAAGGGAAGTAACAATGGTTTAGTAATCTCTCGTAAAGATGCGATTGCCAAAGTGAGAAAACTCGCTAAAGATAAAGGTTATTGCATCAATTACGATTTCACAGAATTCGGAGAGAATTATTATATTAATGCTTTCGAGAAAGATAATAAATCTTTCTTCACTAGATCTAACAACGAGCAAATTAACGATGGTATCGCTTTAGAAAAAACCGACACCTATACTCATTTCTTCTTATTAAACAATAATTTAGATTATGAATATACAGTATCTTTCAAAAAAGATGTCTATGACACTTTATATGCGAATTCTAGTTTAGTGTTTGCTTTATATAATATCGATGTGAAATTCGAAAAAATGGATGATGATAAGTTCTTAGAAAGAGATTGTAATGTCTATACATTCAAATATGCTTACGATTCTAAAAAAGAACATAATTACAAAGCTTATGTCGATAAAGAATATGGTATGACCATGTCTATCACCTGTACAGATGAAGGCGCGGACTTTAGAGAAACCATCCAATTAGACGCGGTCACATTAAATATCGAGGAGGGATTTGATTTACCTGAGCTTCCAGAAGTTACAGAAATCACCGAATATGACGATATCGATGGAAAATGGAAAGTCTCCTTCCATGATAAAATCGCAATTAAATACTTCCACGGTGAAAGAAAAGCTAAAGAAGAAATGGGATATTCCTATTTAGAAATCATCGGTAAGAATGTCTATCTCTATTACCAGGATTTATCTACAGAACAAGCCAAATTCTACAAATACGAAAATGGTAGTTATAAAAAATATACAAGAGACTACTATGCTGAAGAAGATTGGCAAGAAGTGGCAGTGGAAGAAAATGTGAAAGATGTTGATGATGTCTTATCATGGAATACAGCTTATGACATCTTTGATGTCACTGAACTCAATGGTGCTAAACTTATCAGAAATGACTTCCTTAATGGTATGCCAGTAGAAGTTTACCAAGAGAATAATCAATTCACTTATTATTACTCTAGACAATTCAACCTCTTCCTCTTAAGAGAAGATAATAAATCTGAATATCGTTTAGAAATCGATGATATCTCCACATCCTTAAAATCATTTATCGATGATGTTGATAATCCTAACGAAAATAGACCAAACATCTTCGATTACGATTATTCCTTCTTAGATCAATAACATAAAACGCCAGACGAAAATCTGGCTTTTTTGTGGCTTATATTAAAAATAACTTTATATTTATTAAAGTATTAAATATAATTTAGGTATTATGGAAAATGTAAACATTATTGGCGATCTCAAGATCATTAAACGCCACAGTATCGGTTCAATTTTAATCGGTATCCTTTGCTTATTGACAATAGCAGTTCCCCTCTTTTATTTATTTGCTCCATGGTCATGGTTCAAAATTAACGTCGTAGCCGCATCGGATACGGAATATGTCAGTGGTTCATATTTAATGAACACGATGGATTTGATGAAATACCTCTTCACCAGAAATAGTGAAGGTGTCAGATTCATCATCGATAACGCACATATTTCCGCTTCTATTAGAGATAATTCGATGGCTTATTATTTATCATTAGAAAATGTCTATGCTTTAGCGGGCTGGTATTTATTAATGAGCTTATTCTCAGTCATCTTAGTCTTATTAGGTTTCATCATTATTTTCAGAGGTCGCTTGCGCAATAACAAAGCTCTCCCCACTTTAGCGTTCTTCTTTGCTTTAAGTGCCGGCATGTTCTTATTAGATACTTGGAGATTAGGCTACTATAATGGTTATTCCATGAAGCAAGCTCTTAATATTATCGGAGCTTCTACAGAAACCAATTCCTACGCTTATAAATTCTGGCAAAATTACTGCTTTGCGGGAACAGCATTAGGATTATTCATCTTAATTTGGCTCGTTTATATGACCACATTAAGAAAGAGATTCTATAAAGAAGATGTCGAATTTGTTGAAGATGTGGAATACACATATCGCGCTCAAGAAAATGGCGGTAAAGTCTTAAGAAATGTCGTCAATGTCGGCGGTCATAAATATGCACAAAATGTTTACGTGGAAAGTGCTAGTGTGGCAGATGGTGTGACATCCATCGGTGTCGGCGCCTTCTCTAACTGCTTAAATCTCAAAGAGATGACCCTTCCCAGAAGTATCAAACGTATCGGTTCTAATGCCTTCTACAATTGTCCAAAATTAAGAAAATTAGAATTCAAAGGAACGAAATCTGAATGGTTAAAGATTTCTCGCGGTACAAACTGGTTAGCCCAAGCAGGAACTAAAACGGTCCTCTGCCGCGATGGTTCCTTCACCGTCAATCAATACAAATAATAATTAGCGGCCGAAAGGTCGCTTTTTTAAAAATAATTTATAAATTATATTGCGCGTAAATTATATTAATGATATATTCTTTATGCATCGCAAGATGCTCATACTCTTTAACAAGAGTGACCGGGAGGCCACTCTTTGTTTTTAAGGGAAAGGAGAAACATGGATTTAGAAGGATTATTAAAAGA
>JAEEHE010000128.1 GCA_016280685.1 Caryophanales bacterium | reverse complement strand
TATTTATTAATAACTTCTAATTTATATAAGGCTCAGGAAATCTATTCTTTGATATGTTCATTTATCGATGAGAAAGATGTTTTATTATTTCCTGCCGATGAACTCATTCGTGCAGAGACTTTAGCCCAGACCAAAGAGATGGTCGCTCATCGTTTGTTCGTGTTAAATGAGTTAATTAATAATCGTGGAAGAATCGTCATCGCTAATATAGCTTCGGCGACAAGATATTTACCTAGTCCAGAATTATTTAAAGAGAATACGATTGATTTAAAAGTCGGTGAACATTACGACATCAGAGATATCAAAAAGAGACTTATTAAAGCGGGTTACAACTTAGTCAGTAAGATTGATCAATCATTACAGTTTGCTACCCGTGGTGACATCTTAGATATTTTTTCCGTCAATTATGATAAACCAATTAGAATCGAGTTTTTTGATGATGAGATAGAATCGATTAGATTTTTTGAAATATCCACGCAAACATCGGTTAAAAAATTGGAAAATGTGACAATTTTACCAGCTTCCGACATTATTTTGAGTGAAGATGAAGTTACTAAATCGCATAAGAAAATCTTAGATATATTAGAGAAAGATCAAGGCCATTTGGACTTAGGGACTTTTGAGAGATTAAGAGATAACACTATGAATGATCTCACCAAGATTCTCGATGGTGATTATGATGAAAAGATTTATAAATATTTTGCTTTATTAAGCGATAAACATTATTCCATCTTTAATTATTGCGATGGATTTACAAAAGTTATCGTTAATGAAGAAGCGATTAAACAGTCTAATAAACTAATCCAAGAAGAGTCTTTTAACTATCTACAAGAGCTACACACTAGTGGAAAGCTAATATCTCATATGGAGATGTTCCAAGATATCTATCGCTTGGTTAATTTCAAATATTGTATTTGTACTTCCGAATTATATAAAGCTAGTGATGATAATGTCTTTCACGTGAGAAGCGTTCCTTATCAAGCGAGTAAAAGTAGTGATGCGATTAATATCATTAGAAATTATCTTAATCAAAATGCTTCTATTTCTTTATGCTTAGCGAATTATGAAAATATCAATTTCATTCAAGAACAACTAACAGAATTAAAAATACCTTATGAAATGTTGCAAGGATTTGATTTACCGAAGAAAAACCATATTGGTATATCTTTAGTTAATTTAAGAAATGGTTTCTATCTCGATAAAGAAAATATTGTCTTCCTTACAAGTAAGGAATTATTTAATGAAAAAGTTAGAGTAGCGAGATTTGATTCCAGGTTTAAAGAAGGAACAATTTTAAAGAGCTATGAAGATTTAAATCCTGGTGATTATGTCGTTCATGAATACCAAGGCATCGGTCAATTCATCGAATTACAAACCATGGAAGTCGATGGTGTTCATAAAGATTATTTAAAGATTGCTTATCATGGAGCAGAGTTACTATATGTCCCTTTATCTCAGTTTCAACTAGTAAGGAAATATGTCGGTAAAGAAGGTAGCGCGCCTAGATTATCGAGATTACATAGTAAAGATTGGGAAAACACTAAGAAGAGAATTAAAGAAAGAGTCAACAATCTCGCGGAACGATTGATGAATCTCTATTTAGAAAGAAGCAAAGTCACCGGTTTTGCTTTTGAAAAAGATAATGAATTTCAAAAACAATTTGAAGACACTTTTGAATACGAATTAACGGAAGATCAAGAAAAAGCCCTTATCGATATTAAAAAAGATATGGAAGCTCCTCATCCGATGGATCGTTTATTATGTGGCGATGTCGGATTTGGCAAAACAGAAGTAGCTTTCTGTGCAGCCTTTAAAGCTATTTTATCCGGAAAACAAGTAGCGATATTATGCCCAACAACTCTATTAGCGAGACAACACTACGAATTAGCATTAAAGAGATTTGCTCCCTTCGGTGTGAAGATTGGTGTTTTATCTCGTTTAATTAGCGATAAAGTGCAAGACGAATATATCGAACAATTAGCTACTGGAAAAATCGATTTAATCATCGGTACGCATCGTTTATTAAGTAAAAATGTTTCTTTTAAAGATTTAGGTTTATTAATTATCGATGAAGAGCAGAGATTTGGTGTGGAACAAAAAGAGAAAATTAAAGAATTGAAGAGCAATGTTGATGTTCTCACTTTAAGCGCGACACCAATTCCGAGAACATTACAAATATCTTTATTAGGTGTGAGACCGATGTCTATTATTAATACCGCACCGAAGGATCGTATGCCTATACAAACATACGTCACACCTTTTAATTTAGAAGTTGTAAAAGAATTAATTGAGAGAGAATTAGGAAGAAATGGACAAGTATTCTATCTTCATAACAATATTTCTTCTTTATATCTCAGAGCGTCTAAATTAGAAAAAATGTTACCAGGTGTTTCTATCGGTGTCGCACATGGGCAGATGCCAAGAGAAGAAATCGAAGATGTGATGCTTAGATTTTATAATGGTGAAATAAAAGTTTTAGTTTGTACATCTATCGTAGAAAATGGTATCGATGTTCCTAATGCAAATATGATTATTGTCGAGAATAGCGAGAACTATGGATTATCACAGTTATATCAAATCAAAGGTCGTGTTGGTCGAAGCGATAGAATTGCCTATGCTTATTTGATGTATAGTGATCATAAAGTTTTAAACGAGAAAGCACAGAAAAGATTAAAAGCTCTTCAAGATTTTACTGAACTCGGTAGTGGATATAAGATTGCTCAAAGAGATTTAATGATTAGAGGAGCAGGAGACATCTTAGGACCTGAGCAGGCCGGTTTCATTGATTCTATTGGTCTTGATATGTATATCAAGTTATTAAATGAAGCGATTAGAGAAAAGATGACTGGTGAAGTTGAAGAACCTGTAGAATTTAATCCTAATTTATCTTTAGATGCTTATATCCCAAAAGAATATGCGAACGATAATGAGAAGATTGGTTTATATCAAGAAATCTTGATGGCACCTTCTAGAGAAGAACTCGCTTCTTTTAAAGTGAGAATGAAAGATATTTATGGTACATTGCCAAAAGAAGTTAATGCTTTATTTATTAAAAGAAATATCGATTTATTAGTGAGAGAAACACAAATAGAAAGCTTGCAAGATTTTAATAACAGAGTGGAAATAGTTGCGGGTGACCAGTATATTAAAATCAAAGGAATTGGTAACATACTCTTTGAATCTTTGATTCCATATCTTAATTTTATTAAAGTTAGTTATGCGAATAATCGATTTAAGATAGTGATGACTAAGAGAAAAGAGTGGACCACAGATTTAGAAAATATCTTATTATCTTTATTAAATATTATTAGTAAGAACAAGGTGCAGGAAATTGTATGAGATTAGATTTAGTTTTAAAACAGACGAGAATTATTAAAAGAAGAACCATTGCCAAAGAGATTTGCGATGCTGGTAAAGTATCGGTAAATGGTAAGGTCGCAAAACCCTCACAAGAGATCAAAGAGGGGGATGTTTTAGAACTGAAATTAGGTGCGAAAAACATCAATGTTAAAATAACCTATATTATCCAAGGAAAAAGAGAAATTCCAACATTCGAAGAGTTAGGGAAAAATGATGCTTAATTTAGATAGGAATAAAAAGTATTTATTAGCGTGTTCATACGGTCCAGATTCTATGGCGTTATTTTTCTTATTGCTAAAAGACAACTATGATTTTGATGTCGCAATTGTTAACTATAATTTGCGACAAGAATCAACCGCGGAAGTTAATGGTTTAAATGTTTTTTGCGATAAGCATCATAAGCATTTATTTGTTTTAGAAGTTAAGGAAACAATAAGTAGAAATGTTGAAGCTAAATGCCGCGAGATTAGGTATAAGTTCTTCTCTGATTTATATAAGAAAAATCATTATGAAGCGGTTCTAGTCGCTCATAATGAAGATGACCATTTAGAGACTTATTTACTACAAAAAAAGCGTAAAAATCTCCCTCTTTTTTATGGAATTAACGATAAAACCTCAGTAAATGGAGTGCCAATCTTAAGACCGTTATTACACTATAAAAAGAGAGATTTACAAAAGCTTTGCGATGATAATAAAGTTCCTTATGCGATCGATTCTACTAACTTAGAAATTACTTTCGAAAGAAATAAAATCAGACATAATATTATCGCCGAGATGAATGATGAAGACCGCGCTAAGCTATTGGAACAAATTGATATCGAAAATACGATACTATTTAATATGCTCGATAATTTAAAAACCATCGATCAAAATGTCGATAATATTTTAAAGCTAAATGATATTGAATTTTGTTATTTTTTAAATACGAAATTGCAAGAGATTGGATGCTTTAAACCAATAACCTACAAACAATCTTTAGAAGTGAGAAAGATTTTAGAGTCTAAAAAGGCCAATATCATTCTTAATATCAACAAAGATTTTTATTTAGAAAAATCATATGGAAAGCTTCTTTTCAAATCATCCAAAAACTTAGATGGTTTTGTCTACATTATGGACAAGCCTTCTATTATTGATTGTGAATATTTCTATGCTGATTTCACTGGCGACACAAAAAATAGAAATGTTGCTTTTGATAGTTATCCAATCACTATTAGAAATGCTAAACCTAGCGATTCTTATCAAATCAAAAACTACACTGTTAAAGTTAATAGATTGTTTATCGATTGGAAGATGCCTCTATCTCTCAGAAAAAGATGGCCAGTCATAGTTGATAAAAATGGAAAGGTTATCTACATTCCGAGATTTAGAAAAGATTTTATTCCCGAAAATACTACCAATTTTTACGTTAAAGAGTGTTTTACTTTTCAATAAAGTAATAATTCTTTATAATAAACACAACTCTACAAGGAGGTACTATCATGGCAGAAAATGAACAACAACCAAGAAGACCACGATTTTTCTCGTTAAGTTATATATTTTCCTTTTTATTAATTGTCGGCATTATTGTGACCGTCATCGTTTTAATGTTTGGTGGAAATAAATCCAATGTTTTAAGCCAAGCTGATTTTGTTGATGCTTTAGGCAATAACCGTATTACTGAAGTTACAGAAACTCCTAAAGGCTCTGACTTAGTCGTTCTTGAAGGGTACTACACTCAACCTGGCAAAGACGCTAAGAAGAAATTCGTTACAAGATTTACCGCTCAATCATATTTCAATGAAATGTCCTATACCTATAAAGCTGATGGTAGCAATGAATGGTATTACCTAGTTGATAATACTGTCGCAGTTGATCCAACAGTCTTTGTTGATACAAAAGCGATTTCTCTTCCTACTTATATGTTGAATAAATCCGCGACATCCACAAACTTCAAATTAAATGCCGCGAAAGACCCATATGAAGTGAGCTGGTGGGATCAATGGGGTCCAACAATTATTATGGTTGGTGGCAGTGCCCTCATCTGTATTCTCTTATTCTTTAGATTATCTTCCTCCGTCAATGGAGCGAATAATAAAGCCATGGACTTCAATAGAAGTCGCGCTAGAAGAATGACCAATTCTAAGACACGTTTTGACGATGTCGCTGGTGCTGATGAGGAAAAAGTCGAAATGGCCGAATTAGTCCAATACTTAAAAGAACCTAAGAAGTTTGCTAAGTTTGGTGCTAAATTACCCAAAGGTGTCTTATTAGTAGGCCCTCCAGGATGTGGTAAAACATTATTAGCGAAAGCCGTTGCTGGTGAAGCAGGTGTCCCATTCTACTACATCTCCGGTTCTGACTTTGTCGAAATGTTCGTTGGTGTCGGTGCAGGACGTGTTCGTGATATGTTCAAAATTGCGAAAGAAAATGCTCCATGTCTAATATTCATCGATGAAATCGATGCTGTCGGTAGACAAAGAGGTGCTGGTTTAGGTGGTGGAAACGATGAACGTGAACAAACCCTTAACCAATTATTAGTGGAAATGGATGGTTTCAGTGATAACTCTGGAATTATCGTTATCGCTGCGACAAACCGTGACGATGTTTTAGATCCAGCCTTATTAAGAGCGGGTCGTTTCGATAGAAAGATTACCGTTTCCTTACCAGATAAGATCGGTAGAGAAGCTATCTTCAAAGTCCACGCGAGAAATAAGAAAGTGGAAAAAGATGTCGATTATGCTCAATTAGCGAAGCGTACAGTGGGATTCTCTGGTGCTGATATTGAGAATATCATGAATGAAGCCGCAATCCTTGCTGTTCGTCGTAATAAAGAAGCGATTGGCTTAGATGAAATCGATGAAGCTATCGATCGTCGTGTTGCCGGTCCTGCTAAATCTTCACGTGGATTAAATCCACATGAAAGAGAAGTTGTGGCCCATCATGAAGCAGGTCATGCTATCATCGGTTTAAAATATCCTCATAGCGATAAAGTACAAAAGATTACTATTATTCCTCGTGGAAATACTGGCGGCCATGTTCGTATGACTCCGGAAGATGATAGATTTATCTTAACGAAAAAAGAATTAGAAGCGAGGATTATCGGCTATTTAGGTGGTCGTGCTTCTGAAGAAGTGTTCTTCGATGATATTTCTACAGGCGCTTCTAACGATATCGAAGTAGCAACACAAATCGCTCGTATGATGGTTTGTGAATTAGGTATGTCTCCATTAGGACCTATCCAATATGAAAAAGATACTGGCTCTGTATTCTTAGGTAGAGATTATACAAATTCTCAAAAGAATTTCTCTTTTGAAACTGCGACGAAGATTGACGCGGAAATTCGCAATATTATCGAACACGCTCATCAAGAAGCTTTACGCATCATTAGAGAAAATAAAGAAGATGTAGAATTAATTGCTAAGACTTTATTAGAACATGAGCAAATCACTGCTGAAGAAATTGATTATCTTTTAGAACATCGTCACTTAAAACGTGATGAAAAGCCAGAAGATAATAACAATTCTAATGAGCCTAAAGAAAACACTGATCCTTTATTAGGAGAAGATAAATAATTGAGAGGTTCGCCTCTCTTTTTTCTATGTATAAGATTGGTAATTTAGAAATTAATAGCAAAGTGTTTCTTGCCCCTATGGCCGGAATTACTTTTGATAGTTATCGTCGTTTTATGGCGGATTTTGGTTATGGTGTCGCTGTGACAGAAATGGTCAGTGACATGGGATTAATCTACGGAAATGAAGAAACTAAGACTTATGTAACTTTTGATAAGAGCCAAAATCCTATCGGTGTGCAATTATT
>JAEEHE010000127.1 GCA_016280685.1 Caryophanales bacterium | reverse complement strand
TGTCTTTTTCATAATTTTGTTTAGAATAATATAAACCGATTTCTATTGTTTTGCAAATAGCGAATAATTAAATAATTTTATTCATACAAACACTGATGCAATCAACATATTTTGCTTATTAATAACATTTCAAAAAAATATTGTTGTTTTTTATTCTTTTTAAATATAATATTTATCACGTGAAAATTGTAGTCGTAAATTGTGGGGCTACGTCACACCTAATTCTATCAATGTGAGATGCATTGAAATTGACCCAATCTATTATAGAAGGACAACAGCCTCGGACAGCTAGGTCAAATGCCGGATTAGAGATAGTGATATCTTGTTATTAATTTATAAGCTTATGCTTGGAGTGAAAGTCTCCGTCGTACCTTGTGAATGTATAATAAGAGTAGTAAAAGTATTAATTTACTATATAGACTCCCAAAAACGAACTGAACTGGATTGTATCCAAACTTGTTTCCACTCAAATTAGATTCATAAGGTACAAACGAACAATTTGTATCTTTTTATTTAAAAGGAGGAAACAGATATGGAAGATAATCAATACATTATTGAACTTAACGATGTCTGTAAAAAATTCCCTGACAGCGATGTCTATGCCGTCGAGAATTTCAATTTAAAAATTAAGAAAGGTGAATTCGTAACCTTTTTAGGTCCTTCTGGATGTGGTAAAACCACAACCTTAAGAATGATCGCTGGTTTTGAATTACCCACAAGCGGCACCATTTTATTAAACGGTCAAGACATTTCTTTATTACCTCCTTATAAAAGACCGATTAACACCGTTTTCCAAAGATATGCATTGTTCGCTCATTTAAATATTTTTAACAACATCGCTTTCGGTTTAAAACTGAAGAAAATCCCTTATGAAGTGATGACTGTGGACAAAGTCCAAATCGCTGAATTAGAGAACCAAATTAAATACGCTAAAGAAGAACTCGCAAATACTTCTTGCGCCGATCAGAGAAGCGAAATCGATGAAAAGATTGCTGCTTGGAACTTAGAGATTGAAAACCTCAAGAAAAATCCGAGTTTACCAATGACTAAATTCCGTCATTACACCAAAGCGGAAATTAAAGAAAAAGTGAAAAACGCCTTAAAAGTCGTGGACTTAGAAGGATTTGAAAAACGTGATATATCCACTTTATCTGGTGGTCAACAACAGAGAATCGCTATCGCTAGAGCAATTGTTAATGAACCAGAGATTCTTTTATTAGATGAACCTTTAGGCGCGCTCGATTTAAAGATGAGAAAAGAAATGCAACTCGAACTCAAAGAGATGCATAAGAAAATTGGCATCACCTTCATCTATGTCACCCATGACCAAGAAGAAGCTTTAACGATGTCCGATACAATCGTTGTTATGAACGATGGTGAAATTCAACAAATCGGTAAACCAAAAGAAATCTACGATGAACCAAATAACGCTTTTGTCGCAGACTTTATCGGTGAATCTAATATTTATACTGGTACGATGGCTAAAGATAATAAAGTGAGATTCTTAAATAAATATTGGGATGCTGACCCTGTCGATTTCGGTAAGTTCCCTGTCAATGAAAAAGTCGACGTTGTCGTGAGACCAGAAGATATCATCTTAACCAAAGCGGGCAAAGGTGTTGTTGATGGTGTGATTGGCTCTAAGATTTTTAAAGGTATGCATTACGAATACATCATCAATGTCGGCAAAGCAGAAGTGGTGGTCCAATCCACTGCCGAATTAGAAGAAGGATTAACTGTCGGTTTAAATGTCGAACCAGTTAACATTCAAATCATGAAAAAACCATTCGTCAGCAATTTCTACGATGGTTATATCACCAAAGAATATGGTGTTGAATTCGCCGGTGCGGAATTCCCAATTGATATTGTCAGTTTATTCCCTGGTAGCAAAATCAACGAAGATGGTACTTTAGTGGATGAAAACAATAAAGAAATTAATGCTTACGATATGGAAGTTAATGTCGAAGTTCCTTTCGATGCGATTACTATCAGCGATGATAGTGATGCTTCCGATATCCACGGCAATATTATTTCCTTAATTTATTTAGGCGATCACTATGAAGTTATGGTGAGAACTGATGATGAAGAGGATTTCATCTTAAATACACCTGATTTATGGAATGAAAATGATAGAGTTTCCGTCATTATCGATAACTCCAAAATCAATCTAACCCGTAAAGGAAACAAGAAATAAAATGGAACAGGTTGCGACTTTAAAACAAAGGAAGAGATTTAGATTTAATTTCCGTGGCAGCTTATGCATGCCATACGGCCTTTTCATGGCCCTCTTTGTCGTCCTTCCATTGCTATTAATTTTCTACTATGCCTTTACTGATGAAAAAGGTCGTTTTACCTTTAACAACTGGGCCACTGTTTTCCAAAACGAACAGAACTGGAAAGTCATCGGTGTCACTTTTGCAATTGCCATTTTAACGACGATATTCTGCATTTTAATCGCTTATCCAATCGCCTATGTCTTATCCAATAAGAAATACAATAAAAACAAAGTTTTAGTCTATATTTTCCTACTTCCAATGTGGGTCAACTTCGTCATTAGAACCATCGGTTTAAAAGCCATTGTAAATGGTATGAGCCAAGCTATTTTAGGTTCGGATTTAACATCTTCCCATCCCTTTGTGGCGATTGTCTTAGGTATGGTTTATGACTATTTGCCATTCGCCATCTTACCTTTATATAACCAAATGTTAAAGATGGATAAGAATCAAATTGAAGCCGCTTCTGACTTAGGCGCTAATCCGTTCTTTGTCTTTGTGAAAGTCATTATTCCTATGACTGTTCCCGGCATCATTTCTGCCGCGACAATGACCTTTATGCCGACCATGTCTTCATATGTTATCGCAAACAAGATGAGCGAAAGAAGCATGCAAATCGTCGGTAATTTGATCGAACATCAATTCTTGACATCCACCGCTGAGATATCTAATCACATCGGTTCAGTCTTATCTTTAGTCATGCTCCTCATCATCGGTTTGACCTTAGTAGTGGAGAAGACTATCGATAATAAAGATTCCGCGAAGAAAGGAGGTATTTATTAATATGAGAACCGCCGTTTTAAGCGAAGAACAAGTTAATGAAGCCCTCCGTCGCAAGAGAATTAGAGGTAAAGTCGGCAAGATTGTCATCATGGCCCTTGTCTACATCGTTTTAATCATGATGTATGCACCTCTTATCTACATCACGATTTATTCCTTTACCACAAATCAAACAACCGGTATGTGGTCCGGATTCTCTTTCCAAAACTACACAACCTTATTTAAATATTCCACCAACCTTAATGCGAAGAAGATTTGGGATGCGGCGAGAAATACCGCTTTAGTGGCGATAACCGCTGGCTTAATCTCTACCATCTTAGGAACTTTAGGCGCTATCGGTATGTATTACACCAGAAAGAAATGGATGAGAAATTCTTTAGAATTTGTTAACCAAATCCCCGTCGTTAATGCCGAAATCGTTACCGCTGTTTCATTATGTGTTTTATTCGTTATTACTTCTAAAGCGTTAGGTTTATCTAGAAGTTTCTTCACCTTAGTAGTGGGACATATCGTCTTATCTATTCCTTATGTGGTAATGTCTGTTAAGCCGAAATTAGAACAGATGGATCCTTCTTTATATGAAGCCGCATTAGACTTAGGCGCTACACAAACACAAGCCTTATGGAAAGTTATCGTTCCTGATATCGTTCCTGGTATTCTTTCCGGCTTCTTACTCTCAATTACTTTATCCCTTGATGACTTTGTTATCACCGCGTTTACTAAACCGACCACAGGTGGATTTGATACCCTTTCCACTTATGTGGACTCCGCTACCGCAAAAGGTGGCTTACCCACTCAATTAAGAGCATTCACAGCGCTATTATTTGCTGTTATTTTAATAGTGATGATTCTTATGAACATCAAGAGTATTAGGAATGCTAAATTTTTAAACAAAAAGGAGAAATAAAAAATGTTTAAAGCAAAAAGATTAACATTCGCCTGCTTCCCTTTCTTAGCGGTAGGTTCCCTCGCCGGACTCGCCGCATGCCAAGAAAAATACGACGTTAAATTAGTCGTCTATAACTGGGAAGACTACATCTATGAAGGTGTCGATGAAATGGGCAACAAAGAAGACGATAGCCTCGTCGAAAGATTTGAAAAATACTACAAGGAAAAAACCGGTAAAACCGTCAAAGTTTTCTATGAAACCTTCTCTACGAATGAGGATATGTATCAACAGATCAAATTAGAATCCATCAGTCCTGATTTAATTTGTCCATCTGATTATATGATCCAAAAAATGGCTAATGATGGCATGTTAGAAAAATTCTCTTATAGTGAAGCTGATGATGCTTATGGTCCATCCTTAAAGAACTGGGAAGATTATGGTTCTCCCTATATTAGAAATAGATTCGCGAACGAAAAATTAGCTAGTGGTGAATCATTCCTTAACTATGCTGTTCCATATTTCTGGGGCACAATGGGCTTTACTTATGATCCAGACTTCTTCTCTGATGAATATGATGAATTAGTTCACTCTTGGGAATGCTTATGGAGTAAAGATAGCAAGTTAAATAAAGCTTTTTCTTTAAAAGATTCAATGCGTGACACCTATGTCGCTGCTATCTTCCATGTCTTTAAAGATCAAATCGCCGCTTTAGATGAAACGGCCTCTGATTATACACAACAATTAAACG
This sequence comes from Caryophanales bacterium, assembly GCA_016280685.1. The sequence goes on along the minus strand of JAEEHE010000127.1, from coordinate 7,473 downwards.
ACATCTTTAATAGATGTGATGATGCTACCATCGCGAAAGTGGAAGCAGCTTTAATTGAAGCAAAGAAATCAACCGTTTACGGCTTCGAAGTTGATGAAGGTAAAGATGATATCGTCACTGGTAAATACCACGCTAATTTAGCCTGGTCTGGCGACTCTGTTTATTCCATGGATAACGCTGAAGAAGGCGGCAAATATTTAAATTATGCCTTGCCAAAAGAAGGTAGTAATGTTTGGTTCGATGGTTGGTGCATGCTCAAAGGCGCGAATGTTGAATTATCCGAAGAATTCGTGAATTTCATTTGCGATCCAGAAAATGCCGCTTTATGTATGGACGCTGTCGGTTATACATCCCCATTAGCAGGCGAAGCGATGTGGGATTTAGTCAATGACTGGTACGCCGCAGACGATGATGAAGAAGAAACATATACCGTTGATTTATCTTTCTACTTCGGTGATACAGTGGAAGATGCTACTATCAAAATCCCCACAAGTGAAAGAGGCCGTCAATTTGACGCTCAATACCCCACTGAAGAAGCTTTAAGAAAATGCTGCGTCATGAAAGATTTCGGCGCTCAAACCACAAAAGTTGATGAAATGTGGGCGAGAGTAAAAGCTGCTTAGTAAAAAACATTTTTGCTTCTTGATATAAAATATAATGCAGTGTTATAATTCATAGCGCTGCATGATGGTTCCTTAGCCAAGCTGGTAAGGCAATTGACTGCAACTCAATGATCACTGGTTCAAATCCGGTAGGAACCTCCATTAATACAGCCACTTACTAGAGAGCCCCTAATCGGAAGAACAGAGACTCACAAGTAAGTATATATGCGCCTCTAGCTCAACTGGATAGAGTGTCAGACTACGAATCTGGAGGTTACGAGTTCGATTCTTGTGAGGCGCGCCACTTCGAGACGTAGCGTAGCTTGGTATCGCGTCTGCTTTGGGAGCAGAAGGTCGCAGGTTCAAATCCTGTCGTCTCGACCAGATTTGAAAAAATAAGCATCCATATTGGATGCTTTTTTACTGCGACCTTCAGTGAACGAAAAAAGATGTATCTAGTCTATCTGGGCACAATTAATATAAATGCGGAAAATGCATATAGAATGATATAAAAAAGAAATCAGTTGCTCTCCTACTTCGCTAATAATAAATACACATTTTGCTATATCTTTTTTGCGTGCGTGTACTTTTCTACGCATTTAATCATAATAATGATTGTAATTTATCTAAAAAATGTGTATTTTATTTATTGCCGACTTTATTGAGCCGGCAAAATGGGTCTATAGCTCAGTTGGGAGAGCACCTGATTTGCATTCAGGGGGTCGAGAGTTCGAGTCTCTTTAGATCCACCAGATAAGATGGCTGAGTAGCTCAGTTGGCTAGAGCAGAGAGTTCATACCTCTAAGGTCGGCGGTTCAAATCCGTCCTCAGCTACCAAATTGTTTGTAAAAGGTTTAGGCCTTTTATTTTAAAAGAAATACCTATTGTGCGTATTTCTCATATATTGCAAATCTATTTAGAGGTTTGCTACCTAATTGGACCAGTAGCTCAAAGGAAGAGCCTTCGGCCCATAACCGAATGGTTGGGGTATCGTGATCCTCCTGGTCCACCACACGGAGATTTACCCAAGCGGTTGAAGGGGTCGGTCTTGAAAACCGATAGGGGATGCAAGTCCCGCTAGAGTTCGAATCTCTAAATCTCCGCCAAAAATAACTAATTCAAATCCTTGCTCATACAAGGTTTTTTTATTTTTATGTATAATACTTTTAGAGGTACTTTTTATGTTAGAAGTCATTAAAAATAGAAGATCTTGCAGGAATTTTTCTAGCAAAGAAGTGGAAGATTCTAAAATAAAAGAAATAATTAATGCCGGTTTATTAGCCCCTTCCGGTATGGGTAGACAAACACCAGTAATTATCGCTATTAAAGATAAACAAGTTAGAGAAGAATTAAGAAAACTTAATGTTAGTTTTTCTCGTTGGGATGCTAGTTTCGATCCCTTCTACGGCGCACCAGTTGTCCTTTTAGTTATTGCCAATAAGAACGGATTATCCATGCATGATGGAGCGGCAACTATCGAAAATATGCTTTTAGAAGCGACAAATCAAGGATTAGCCTCTTGTTGGATTCACCGCGCTGATGAAGAAATTCAAAGTGATGAGGGCAAGAAATTATTATCTTTCACCGGTTTAAATCTCGATGATTATATCGGTATTGGCCATGTTATTGTCGGCTATCCAAATAGCGAAAATAAAATCCCTGATAAAGTCATCAAGGATGGTCGTGTATTTATAAAATAAATAATCTATTTGTCTTTATTAGAGAAGTCGTCAAACAATTTCTTGATGACTTCTTTTCTTTTGATGATACCGATGAAGATATTGTTGTCATCAGTGACGGGGATGAAGTTTTGTTCTTGCGATAAAGCGAAGACATCGAGCATGGAAGCATCAATTTTGAGAGATTGATAGGGGCGATAGTGTTCGATATCACTGATGGAAACATTTTCCGATTTCTTCAAATTAAAACTCGCGGAATGTTTGATGTATCTTAATAAATCACCCTCTGATAATGTGCCACAATATTTTCCTTCGTCATCGATGAGGGGAACAACGGTAAATCTATGAGCGTCAAATTTCTCTAAAGCTTGTCTAATCGTGGAATTAATATTGAGATAAAAAGTAACTTTCTTAGGAGTTAACAAAGTGATAATTGATTCCATAAACTCATTATAAATGAAGGAGGATATTTTCATAAATATCTTTTAGAAAAAGAAAATTGAATGCTTTTGCATTTTTCATTAATATAGAAGAGGAGACTGTGATATATTATTAATCACAGGAATTTAATTTATGCCGTATTGTAAGAATTGTGGATCAAGAATAACAAAATTTGATAAAGAAATATGCCCGGTTTGTGGCGAAAAAAAACCTTTAGATGGCGCGGTGAGTGACACTGTAGAAATAACTACCGAACTCAACGTTAAAGATAAGAATATTGGAAAGATTTATAAAGGACATTTCCGTTTAGATACTTTCTTATGGTTCCTCTTCCTCGGTTGGACAGGAGCCGGATTCTTCTATTTGAGATTCAAAAAACTCGGATTAATCTGGTTACTTTGTAACTTAGCGGTTATCGGTGGTCTTATCGCCTTATTCGGAGTGATGATTGGCTTTGATAACTGGTTATCTTATGTCGCCCCATTTGCGGTGGTTTATCTAATCAGCATCGGTGTCGGTGTCTACTTCTTAGTGAAGAAAGACATAAAAGATGGAAATGGAGAATTCATCCATTAATGCAAAGATATTTTGCAACGAGAAACAAGAATCAAATTATATTAGGTGATGGCGATGTCCATCATCTTTTACATGTAATGCGCGCACGCAATGATGATGAGATTGAAGCGGTCATAGAAGGAAAACTCTATTCCGGAATTATTAAATCGCTCAATCCTTTAAATATCGAGATTAATTATGAAATCCCTTTAGATAGTGAACTTCCTTGTCCTGTCACTCTATTTTTTGCATTAGCAAAAGGAGACAAGATTGAATTTGTCATTCAGAAAGCGACAGAATTAGGCGTTTCACGCATTGTGCTCGTTAAAACCGAAAGATGCGTGACTAAGTTTAGCGGTGAGGATTTTCGTCGCAAATTAGAGCGGTTTAACAAAATAAGCAAAGAGGCCAGTGAGCAAAGCCATCGTTTAGTTATTCCAGAAATCGTTGGTGTCGTAGATATTAAAAACATCCCATCCGATTTATTAGCGAATCATAACTTATTAGCCTATGAGAAAGAAGCTGGTCAAACCTCTTCCTTTTTAGAACAAGTAAATGATAAAACATCTTATTCAATTATGATTGGCCCGGAAGGTGGATTCTCTAACGAGGAAGTTAATTTATTAACTAGCAAATATCATTTTGAGTTAGTATCATTAGGAAAGAGAATATTGAGAACCGAAACCGCGGCAGTATACGCTTTAAGCGTGCTAGGATGTTTATTAGAGAGATAATATGAATTTATTCGAATTATTAGAAAAGAAACAAAAATATCGTCGCCCTTTCTCTAGTGGTGAAGAATTCCGTTACTTTATCGAGAGAAGACATCTTTTAGGCGCTTTCAAAAGATTTGCCCATCTCTATGATAGTGAAGAAAATGAATTTGATATCATCAGAGCGAATATCCTTTTACAAGGTTTAGAAAACAAAAAAACCTTCGAAGAAGAAATCATCAATATTAATAATCACGGTCGTTTTGAACACGCTCAATTCGTGGAAGCGCTTAAAGAAAGAACTATTGATAAGCCATATTACGAAGAGAATGATATCAAGATTTATATGCCGTTCTTTTCGAGTGCCTTAAATGAAATTTATGTCAATGAACCGGAGAGATTATTATCCCTTCCTTATAGCGATTTAATGACTAATTTTGAAAATGCAACCGTCGATCCTTTCGATACTTATGGGGCGGAATTATATAATTCCTATTTCACTTCTTTGATTAAGATTTCCACAAATGGAAGAACGACATCTTTCTTCCATTACGATACCAATACTTTGTATTTCGTCAACGATCAAGGAAGATTAGATACCAAATTAGTTCTATTCGATAAATATATTAAAAAACCGGTCACTACGCATATGATTGAGAGATTAGTTCCTGTCGCAGAAGCTTATTATGCGAATGACAAATTAAGAATGCTCATCGCTTTAAGAGATAATAAATTTATCTCTATGCAAATGTTTAAAATCCTCACCGAAAGAAAATAATATGAAATATAAGATTATCTCCTTAGGTTGTAAGGTCAATTCCTATGAATGTTCCGCATTAGCCTCTTCTTTGAAAAGTAGAGGTTTTATTGAATGTGAGAAAGAAACACCTGATGTAGTCATTATTAATACTTGTTCAGTGACTGCAACCGCAGATCAAAAGAGTAGACAGCATATTAGAAAAATGATGAATCTCTATCCGAAGGCGATATGCGTTGTCATGGGCTGTTATTCTCAGGGCAATAAAGAATATATCGAAAAAGAAATCAAACCACATATTTTAATTGGAACTTCACATCGAGATGAAATCCCTGATTTGATTGATAAATATTTGAAAGAAAAAACCCCAATCATTGAAGTTGGCTCTAATCCGAGAACTTTTGATTATGAAGAGATGGGTGTGACATCTTATACCGAAAATGTCAGAGCGTATTTAAAGATTCAAGATGGTTGTGATAATTTCTGCACATACTGCTTAATTCCCTACAGGAGAGGAAGAAGTAGAAGTAGGGTAAAGGATAAGATTATTGAAGAAGCGAAATATTTAATCGAGCAAGGATATAAAGAAATTATTCTCACGGGTATTCATGTCGGTGGATATGGGAAAGATTTGAATAACTGTAGTTTTTCACAATTGGTCAAGGATATTAGTAACCTACATAATTTGCATAGTTTAAGAATATCTTCTATCGAGGAAAGCGAAATTGACGATGATTTAATCGAAATGGTTGCGAATAACCCTGTTTTAGCAAAACATCTACACATTCCTTTACAAAGTGGGAGTGATACCGTTTTAGCGAGAATGAATAGAAAATATAATTCTCAATCTTTTATTGAAAAATTAACGAAAATTAGACATGCTTTACCTTCCATAGCTTTGAGCACTGATGTAATCGTAGGATTCCCTGGTGAAACAGAAGAAGAATTTCATGAGACAATTGAAACAATCAAAAAATGCGATTTTAATATGCTTCACGTATTCCCTTTTTCCGCAAGAGAAGGAACGGGTGCTTATTTGATGAAAAATCAGATAGATCCGAGAATTAAAAAAGAAAGAGTAAATGTTTTATTGAATTTATCTAAAGAACTTTGGGATAAGTATACAAACCAATTCATCGGTGAAGAATTAGATGTATTAATTGAGAAAAATGATAAAGAAAACCATGTATCATATGGTCACACGAGTAACTATATTGATATAAAAATCACTAATTCTATGTATAAACCAGGTGATATAATTAAAATTAATATACAAAAAGATATGATTATATCGAAATAAAATTGATTTTTTTAGAACTTGACAAAAGTTTTATTGACTAAAAAAACACTAATTAATATAATTAAGCACGTTAGAAATTGGAGGAATACTTATGGCAGTCCCACAAAGAAGAATTAGCAAAACACGTAAAAGATTAAGACGTACACATTTCAAACTCCAAGCCGCTGGATTAATCACATGTCCAAAATGCGGTGCGATGATTAAATCACATCACGTCTGTCCAAAGTGTGGATATTATGATGGCAAAGTTACCGTTTTAAACGGAAAACTCGTTAAGGAAGAAGCTAAGAAAGCTGAACCTAAAAAAGCTAGCAAGAAATCCGCTAAATAAGTTAAGGTCGAAATGACCTTTTCTTTTTGCTAAAATCTAACTAGGAGAAAATTATGAAATACAATAAATTAATTGATCACACATTATTAAAACAAGATGCTTCTCCCGAACAAATCATTAAATTATGTGAAGAAGCAAAAGAATTTGATTTCATGAGCGTTTGCGTCAATCCAGCCTATGTGCCATTAGCAGCGAAATGCTTAGAAGGTTCTGATGTTAAGGTTTGTACAGTCATTGGTTTCCCTTTAGGCATGAACTTAACCAAAACAAAAGTAGAAGAAGCAGAACTCTGTATTAAACAAGGGGCTGATGAAATCGATATGGTTATTAATGTCGGTATGCTAAAAGCCGGTCATGATGACTACGTCAAAGAAGAAATTAAATTACTTAAAGAAGTCGCAGGAAGTCGCGTTCTTAAAGTTATTATCGAAACCTGCTTATTAACCGATGAAGAAAAGGTGAGAGCATGTCAGTTATCTAAAGAAGCTGGCGCGGATTTCGTTAAAACAAGTACAGGTTTCTCGACAGGTGGGGCGACCGCTCACGATGTCGCTTTAATGAGAAAAACAGTAGGACCTGATATGGGTGTTAAAGCAAGTGGTGGAGTAAGAACCCACGAAGATCTAATCGCGATGGTGGAAGCTGGCGCTAATCGTATTGGTACCTCTAATGGTACAAAGATTATCTAAAAGATAAAACTATCTAAATTTATGAAAAAATGTGACCATATTTTTTGTGGTTGCATTTTATTTTATATAAGTAATATAATATAGCAGTGTCTCGACACGAATGGAGGTGAAACTATGCCAAAAACAGTTGTTCGCGAAAACGAATCTTTAGATGATGCACTTCGCAGATTCAAAAGACAAGTCAACAAGGCTGGTACCATCCAAGAGTGCCGCCGTAGAGAATCTTTCTTAAAGAAAGGTTTAAAAAGAAAACTTAAAAGCGAAAACGCTCGTCGTAAAAATCGTAAATAAGTTAAATCTTCAGGGTCCGGTGTTATGGGCCCTTATATAGCGGGGTAGAGCAGTCTGGTAGCTCGTCGGGCCCATAACCCGGAGGTCGGAAGTTCAAATCTTCCCTCCGCAACCA
>JAEEHE010000126.1 GCA_016280685.1 Caryophanales bacterium | reverse complement strand
AATGAACACACTAAAGCATTAGTAATATGATTATTCTCGTTTAAAGCGGTCTCCCACATCTGTTGGAAGCTTAATCCTTCATCAATATCACCTTCAACATGTCCGGTCTTATTGTTATAACCGCGTGAACATTCTGGGTCTTTATAAGAAACGGAAATACGAGAATGAGAATGTTGAGCGACTGGAACGGCAATAGAACCATTATGGATACGTTGAGGATAATCCCAGCTCATCCAAGGAATAGAATTATCATTGTGGTCACCATTAGGCCATTCCGATTCTCTCACATCAAAATATTCGATAAATTCATCCGCGACAAAGTTGTCCCATCCCGGATAGTATTTGGTTTGATCAGAAGCATTATTATTATTTTTGGTAACACCGATGATAAGTGGTTTACCTTTAGGTGCAAACCATACATTAGCGTATTTATCACCCTGATAGAATTTATAATATAAATCTCTCACTGTATCACCAGAATAAGAGTTGGTGTAGAAAGTAACTTTAGGAATATTTCTTCCTTCTTTATACCAGTTATTGAGTAAATCTAATAGGGTAGTAATCGCATCGTTATAAACGATTCTATTCGTGCTGTCGATACATAAATAATCAATACCAGCGTCCATGAATAATTCCATATGACGAGATAAGACCCATGGATCTTTTGTATTGTAATATCCATATAATGGTTCGCCCCAGAAATGGAATTCATTCATACGGGAATATTCACTATCTTCCGTCGTATATAAATGGGCTCTTCCTTCAGGGGTGGATTCTAATGATGTCACATTATAAATCGCTGTTTGTTGACTTTTATGTTGCCCTAACCACATAGAATAGAAAATACCGACGTATCTCTCTCCATCCTTACGGTTATCCATGCGTTTTATTTCTCTTCCCACCGCATCTTTTCCACACAAATTAAAGAGGGAATAATCATCCATACTTAAATTACGATTATCTTGTGGAAGGCTATCTTTTTGTGAATTTGAGCTGGAATTAGATGGGTTATTCGCATTACAGCCCACTAAAGAGGCCACTAACAAAAGAGCGGGAAAAGCAAAACATTTCTTAATATCCATAAGAATAAGCTAACCTCCCTATCGGTGCGCTATCACCAGACACATAATAGTCTTGAATATCGTTTTGCTCTTGAATGTTATCGCAAACCTTAACACCCACCTCAAAGTTCTTAGCATCTCTTTCAATGAGACTTAATGGGATAGCGTATTGAATAACGTTATCCTGGAAAGAAACATCGCATTGTCCGACTTCATTAGGAGCGAAATTATTATGTAATTTTTCTACGGAAGCCTTACTGCCGTTTCTAGAACGATTAATGATGTAACTAAAGCTCGCAAAGGAACTATCGTTATCACCTAAAGAAATCATTAAATTCATCCATGCTTCATCACTGTTTGATGGAGCGGTTAATTTATCTTTTGTCTCTACGCGAACATATAAATTATTCGCATCATGAGTAATGTAAGTATTAACGATATCGTTTCTATTAGAACTATCGTAATATTTCTCCGTTTTATCCGCGCGGTAGAAATCTCTTTCCATCGCATCGCCTTCGAAATCACGATAGGCTTTAATCCCTTCCCATTGTTCGGGTGCGAAATTATTTATATCAATCGTATGATTGTCATATTTATAGTGCTTTGCTTCTGTAAAAGCGTATTTCTTAATATTTCTAGAGAATTGGAGATAGAAATTATCTCCATATCCACCTTTCATCATTTCCATATCTCTAGAATATGGTTCGTTAAATGTATCGACGAAGAAGACTTGATCTTCACCATCCACCATCTTTTGGGCGATCCATTCATTCCATCCGGTGACGAATACATTATTGACTTGATCATAATTATCAAAGACAGTTTTCCATTGTCCTTCTACATTCGTGCCTTCCCTCATGGAAGCTTCATCGTTTTGGAAAGTTTGATAATTAAATCCACGACCATGATTAGTGTCTTTTCCTTCCGACATTCTCATACCGGGGTGTTGGGCTAAAGAAACGGACATCGTGCCACTATAATTGAGCTGTGGATAATCCCAATCCATCCAGGGAAATCCTTCTCTTTTATTAAATTTTGTCGCGTCTGGCCATTGGGATTCTCTAATTTGGAAGAAATTACTAATCTCATTAAATTCATCTTCTGTACAAACGCGATATAAGTCATCGGATTGACCGATGATTAATGGGTGTTCACCATCCATGCGATACCAAAGACTAGAATATGTATCGTCCTTATAGAACAAGTTATAACATCTCTTCATTGTTTGCCCGCTGGCAGAATTTGTATAAAACGCGACTTTAGGGACGTTAAATCCTTGTTTTTGATATTTATCTAAGACCGCGAAGATTGCGTTAATAGCCTCGGTATAAATGACTGTATTGGTCAAATCGTAGACTAAGTAGTCAACACCTGCCATAGTGAAGAGTTCCACGTGACGAGAAATGACCCATGGATCAGCGGAATGATAATAACCATAAAGCGGTTGTCCCCAGTGATGGAAAGCCTTAAGAGGAGAATATTCATTGCCTTTAGGATCCCATAAGGATTCCGGATCATTTTCTAATAATTGAGTGATATCAAAGATACCGGTGTTATGAGTACCATGCCAAACATGATAGAAAACACCGACTTTCTTATCTTGTTTTCTTAAATCCCCTGTTGTGGTGACTCTTCCATATTCATCAACGGCAGCGATGTTATTAACCGTATATTCTTGAGCGGTTAATTCTCTCAAATCATCAATGCGTTCAAAATGGGGTTCCGAGGATCCACCGGATTTGGTTTTACACGCTGTTAAGAGCATGGGGATGATTAAAGCGATGAAAATTTTACGAGAAATCATTTTATTAACCCTTCCTTCCTGTTGTTAAAACACCATCGGTAAGTTGTTTTTGGAAAATACCAAACACAATAGCGGGCACTAAGGTCATAAAGACACCAGCCGCCATACGGATATGAGCCATCTGAGCGGCTGCATCACCCTCTGTGGAATTTAAGAAAACATAATAAGCTAAAGTACGAGGTGCATTGTCACTAGTTAAATACACTAACGGGCCATAGAAATCACCCCAGTTAGTCATCAAGATAGTGACACCGATATAAATAAGAATTGGTTTGCAGTTTGGTAATATGATGTGCCAATAGATTTTCCACATAGAAGCACCATCGGCTTTCGCAGCATCAATCATATTATTGGGGATACCCATCATATATTGTCTTAATAAGAAGATATAAACGGCACCACCACCAAAGAGATTAGGAATTGTTAATGGTAATAATGTATCAATCCAATGCCATTTGGCATACATCACATATAGAGGAATTTGTGTCGCGACCGCTGGAAGCATCATCGTGAACATCATTAGAATGAACATCACCCTCTTACCTACCCACTCTAACTTAGCGAAAGAGAAAGCGATTAATGATGCCGATATTAATGTCGCCACAATATTAAAACTGATAATAATACATGTATTTCCCAAAGCTTTTAGATAATTAGCGTTAGTAAATATTGATAAATAGTTATTGAATTGTGGAGAAGCAGGAATAAGAGGAACATTTGTGTCAACGACTTCAGAAGAACTCATTAATGATTTAGAAACCATATAGAAATATGGGAAGACTAATACAGCACCTACGAGAACCATGATTAAAAGGAATAAGAAAACCTTACTCTTGTTCCAAGTACGGGCCATGTTACTTCTACGGCGCGCTTTTTGTGCTAATGATGACATTGCCATATTAAGCGTCCTCCTGATAGTAAACCCATTTACTAGAAACAAACATGATGCCTGTTAAGACAGCGATGACCAAGAATAATAACCAAGATAAAGCAGCAGCATAACCGATGTTGCCGTTTCTAAAGGCTTCCCAATAAACTTTGACACCATAGAGGTATAAGGAGTCACCTTCACCACGACCATATCGAGAAGCAAATGTTAAAGTGCCATTATATTGTAAAGTACCGATTACCGACATGATCATGTTGTAGAAAATCATCGGTGTGGATAATGGCAAGGTAATATTCACAAATCTTTGGAAAGCGTTTGCCCCTTCAATCTTCGCGGATTCATATAAGGAATTAGGAATGTTCTTAAAGGCGCTTAACCATAAGACCATACCACCACCGATACCCCAGGAGTTCATGAAGATCAAGGAAACCATCGCGGTTTCAGCGGAACCAAAGAAGGGGAACTTATTAAATCCCATCATTAAGAGGAACTTATTAAATACACCATAGGTACCATCGGTTAAATCTTTCCACAACAAACCGTTTACAACAGCGGGGATAACCACTGGTAAGTAATATAGGATTCTAAAGAATCCGGTAAATTTAAATTTTTGATTAACGAGAAGAGCTAGGAAATAAGAAAGAATAATATTAAGAGGAACAGATATTATTGCATATAGGAAAGTATTGAGAACCACCTTCGGCATGCTTCTATCAGTAAATATTCTTAAATAATTACCAAAGCCGACAAATTGAGCGCTGAAATCTGCCTCAATTTGGAATACGGAATAATAAAGAGAAAGAAACATCGGCACAAAAGTAAAGACCGCTAAGCCGATCATCAAAGGAAGGTTGAATAACCAGCCTACGTAATTGCGCTTTAAAAACTTGAGAAACTTATTCTGCGGTTTGTATTTGCGTTTATTCTTTTGTTTAGTTTCTTCCGTAGCTTCCATTTTTTATAGTTTTGCTAAAGCATCCTCTAAATCTAATACACAGGTAGAAATAGCTTTATCGATAGTTTTGCTTTTCTTTAAGGTATTGGCGAATAAGTCTTTAAACGCCATATCTAAGTCACCTTTAATCTTAGGATCAACATAACTTAAGAATTCAGGGACAATCTTATATTCAGGACCATATGTATAAGCAGCAAGATTAAAGTCAGTGTAACCTTCGCCCCACTTTGAGGTCTTATAATCTTGTAAGTCTTTACGAATTGATGGGAGTTGTAATCCACCTTCCGCTAATTTTTCTTGGCCTTCTTTGCTCATCATATAGCTGAGGAATTGCCAAGCAGCGGCTTTTTCTTTGGAGTTTCTATTGATGGCATAGCCAGCAATACCAGAACCAATTTTAGGTGCACTCTTCGCATTGATTAATGGGAAGGAGACTAAATCGATATTGTTCTTTAATTCTCTTCTTTCCGCAAACAAGGAGATAGATGCGGATTGGAATAAGAATGGAGCGGTGCCAACTTCGAAAGAGTTACCAGGAGTAACGCCATCTTCGACAATGTATTTGTTTTCCATCATGCTTCTTACCATAGTTAAACATTCTCTGGTCTCCGCTGAGTCGATAGCGATTTTTCCATCTTTAGTTAAGACATCCGCACCATAGGATCTTAAGATTGGATAGTTACAAGATAACCATGTGGTTAAGTTTGCGTCGCAGCAATACCAATCAGATTTGCCTTTGCTATCTAAATAAGAACGATATTGACCCATGACATTCATGAATGTGTCCCAAGACCAACCGTCTTTAATAACACTCATATCAATACCGGCTTGGTTTAATAACTTCTTGTTATAGAAAGTCACAACGGTATCGCATGAACGAGGTAATAAATAATGTTTACCTTCCATCGCTCCCATATCGATGAAGTTTGTGATGAAATCTTCTTCTAAATTAAAGACACCAGCTTTTTCACTATTTTTGAAATAAGCATCTAATGGTTCAGCAATTTTAGCGGAGACTAAATAATAGAAATCTGGAGAGTTGGACCAAACGATATCTGGTAAAGTACCCGCTAAATTTTGATTTCTCACTGTGGATTCCCAGTTATTAACTGAGACATAGGATTTTTCAAAAGTGATATTGGGGAAATGTTCATTGAAACCTTCAATACATTTATCGATCATCGTGGTTTCATTACTATTTCCTTGAGGAATTAATAATCTTAATTTTGTGGAATATTCCGGGTCGAGTGATACATCGCCTTCACCCTCATAACTGGAATCTTCGCTTTTGGGTTTGAAACCAGGACTAACACATCCGGTAGCCACCACTCCAATTGCGATAAATGATAAACATAACAATACTTTCTTTTTCATGTGTCATCCTCCTTATTATTTGACAATGGTAGAAAGAATAGCCTGCAAATAAATACGGCTGGCATAATCATTCACATGGTTAATACCATTTGCAGTCATATCTTGATATTTTTTGTTTTTATATAATTCTTTAGAGATGTTAAAAACATCTACTAAGGCAGTTCCTTCAATAGAACCGGTAATTTCAGATTTTATTTTCTTAATATAGTTATCGAATTTCTCATAGTCATATAACATCGGATTTGGACCGAAGGGCGTGAGAATTAAGAATTCACAATTCGGACATTTATTTTTGAGTTCTAATACGATAGAAAGCATATTATCAATAAATGAATTCGCACCTACACCCGCGCCTAAATCATTAATACCAAAATGTAATATTAATAAATCAGGATTCTCTTGAGAGACATCATAGATTTGTTGAGAAGCAGCACCCCAAGATGATTCTTTGCCACCCACAGAAAGATTCTTACCAGTAATTTGAGAGTCGAAATGATCATTAAGATATTGAATGCTCATATTAAAGAACGTTTCCATAAATGGTTCGTGATTAAATTTCTTAGAGGAAGAGCATCCCTCTAAAACCGAATCACCTAAACCCACTATTTTAACTGGTTCTTTGTTTTCTAATTTTTGTTTTAATTTTGGTAAGGAATCTAATTGATTTTGAGAAAATACCGCGTAATTAGGCATTATTTCTTTAATATCATAGACATAAGAGACTTGTATTTGATGTCCATAATATAAATCGGATTCTGTATAATATGCCGGTCCCATAACCATGCAGTCAGTAGCGATATTAGAGATAGAAGAAACCAAGCGATATCCTTCAGGGAGATATTCACCGCGTAAGGTTGTTTCTTCTAAGAATGGCATTGAAGAATTTTCACTACGAATAATTGTTTTGCCATTCAATGTATAATCTTGGCCCTCAACATAATCGGAAGTTTTTAATGTGTAGTCTTTAATCGCTAATATTTTTAATGGTGTATAAGCGAGGTTGCCTGATATAACACCCGTCTTCGCATTTCTACTTAAGAGAACTGTTTCGTTATATATAACGTTCCCTTTCCAAAATGGAGAAGATAATGCTTTATCATCGAAGTCATAGGTGAGATTTTCATAATCCTCCACATAATTTGGGAAATTAGAATAATCTATCTCTGGCTCTATGGAGCTAGAACCACCTCCTGAAGATCTACCTCCACTATTAGAGGTACAGGAGAAACATAAAAGTGCACAAAGTGGCATCAAAAAATTGAAGTAATGTCTCATATAATAATTCTTCCTACATATTTAAAATTACATGCAAAAAAGTAAAAAACAACCCACGCTTATTACTTTTGTATCATTTTTTATAATTTTTTTACATTTTTTGATTATAATATATTTATAGATTATTTATTAAATATGAAAAATGAGTCATTAGGTATCGCCTTATATCAAACCAATAATATTGAAGACCCATCAAAAGTTACTCAACTTGGTTATCACACTCATAATACAATCGAGTTTTCTTATATCCATTCTGGGACTATTGATTTTTGGTGTCAGAATAAAAAAGAAGTGACCAAAATAACAATTTTGAAAAACCAAATGATCATCATATTCCCCAATGTCAGTCATCGTTTTGATATTAATAATTCTCTAATTAGTATCGGTGTGGAATTATCTCTTCCTAACAAAGAAAGCGATATCTATTCTTTCCTTAATAATTCTTCTTTTATTCATGAATATTTAAAGAACCATTTATTTACGATGAACGAACCATTTATCGTTATAAACGATACAGAGGATATTTTCTCCGTATTATTGGATATGAAGAAATATTCCAAATTCAATATGTTAAATGATATTGAGAAAGAGAAATTCCAACTTAAATTAAAAGAGCTATTGCTCGATATTATTCAATGTGAAAAATCTTCTCCCGCTGAGAAAAGATCAAACTTCATCATCAATAAATCAATTGGTTATATAGAAAGAAATTTCTTTAGAGATATCAAAGCGCCGGATGTCGCTTCCGCTATCGGGGTTTCTTATTCCTATTTAAGAAATTTATATAAGACAATACTAAACACAAATATCAACGATACGATAAACGCAAAAAGAATCGAAAGAGCAAAAGAATTAATTAAAAGTGGCCTTCCTTTAAAATCAGTCAGCAGTGAAGTGGGGTTTAAAACTCAACAACACTTCAACACCGTCTTTAAGAAATTTGAAAAGACCTCCCCTACCGATTTTAAAAAGAACGTCAAAATCGATAAGAATAGATACATCATTGTTAATAAACCAAACTTATATGACTTCTAACAAAAAAGCCCATCTTTAAGATGGGCTCCATGTTATTCGTTTAGAAGATTAGTCTTCTTTCTTTTCTTTTTTGTCACTGATGACTTTTTGTCCGAAATAACCGAGTAACAATGATTTGAGGTCGATACCTAAGGTCTTATTTAATCCAGCGAAGATTTGATCACCATGTTGTTGAATCTCTTCCACGAGTTTGGCTTCATTGCCAGAACCATACATAGTGATTCCATCAATTTGTGATAAGGCCGCAGCGATTGGTTCAGCATAGGCTCTCACGGTTTCTGGTAAGACATTAGATTCTAAGATTAATTTTAAGGTTGCGGCATCGTTGTAGGATTTCATCGCATCCGCTTTTGCTTTGATGGCATCAGCTTCTGCTTGACCTTTGGCTTCAATACCTCTGGCTTCTGCAAGGGCAGCTTCCTTATTGGCATCCGCTTCAATCTTCACTGCGGTAGCGGCTTGTTCACGAGCATTTCTCTCAGCTTCCGCGGCCACTTTCTTGATTTCAGCTTTTCTTTGAGCTTCCACTAATTCGGCATCAGCCACTGTTTTTCTCTTAAATAATTCTGCTTCTGCAGCTTTTTCGGCCGCATATTTTTCAGCGTCTGCCTTTTTATTGATGGTAGCAGCGAGTTTCTTTTCAGCGAGTTCCACTTCTTTATTTCCGAGTTCAACTTCTCTTTCTCTTTTAGAAATTTCTGCATTGGTGGTTGCCACGTTAATCTCTTCTTGTCTTTTTTGTTCTTGAATCTTATAAGCAGCATCAGCATCTGCTCTAGCGGTATCGGTTTGAATCTTAAGAGCAGCTTCCTTCAAAGCGTATTCAGTGTTCTTCTGTACGATAACAGTTTTAGAATTGACTTCCGCTTCGTTTGCGTCTTGTGCGGCTTTCGCTCTCGCGATAGAGACATCTCTTTCTGCATTAGCTTTCGCGATCGCAGCTTCTTTAGAAATTTGGGAGATGTTATCGATACCTAAGTTTTCAATAACATTGTTTCTATCGGAGAAGTTCTGAATATTGAAGTTCACTAGTTCAATACCTAATTTGCCCATATCAGGAATAACATTCTCTTGCACTTTTGTCGCGACACCTTTTCTATCTTGGACGAGTTCGCGAATACCGACTGTACCGACGATTTCTCTCATGTTGCCTTCGAGAACTTGTTTGACTTGTTCAATTAAGTCATCCTGGTTCATGCCTAAGGTTGCTTCGAACGCTCTTTCGAGTAATTCGGGATCGCTAGAGATCTTTAAGTTAGCGACACCATCAACGTTAATGTTGATAAATTCATGTGTGGGAATTGGTTCACGAGTTTTGATATCCACTTGGAAGACCTTTAATGAAAGACGGTCTTTTCTTTGCAAGAAGGGAATTCTCCAACCCGCTTTTCCTCTTAATATTTTTCTCTTTCCGAGACCAGAGATCATAATCGCTTCATCTGGTCCTGCTTTTGTGTATGAGCAGGCAATGAAAATAATTATTAAAACGACCGCTACAACACCTAGAAGAATCCAAAGCCATAAATATTTCATAATTACATCCTCCATTTCTTTAGATTATCTTTGTTCTATTTTTGAGGGTATAAATAGATAAACCACACAACCACTATCGTTCTTCAATACTACTTAGACCCTCCTTTCACTAAAATCGTTAATATATTCTCTTCACTATCCCAAGAAGTCTCAAATTGCACTGGATTCTTGGATAAGGTGAGATGAAGCACTTCACCAATTTGTTTCATTAAGGCGACAGATGAGATTCTAGCGAATGACTTATGTCTTTCAATCTTTAATAAACAACTCTCATCTAAGGCACCGCTTTCCACAACCGCTTTAGTTAAGGGTTGAATAACGATGTTACTATTATCATCAATACCAACCTGAATCATGTATGCGGATTCGAATGGATACATCGCAGTAGTATTAAGCGTTATGTTGTTGTTATAAAGTGACGCTACACCATTTTTCGCCTTTACATTTAACCATTTAATCATCTTTTTTACACCTCTTAACATTATTGTACATAAAAATACATACCAACACAATTAAATTCGAAAAAATCGATATTAACGAATTAAAGTATTTATACTTTGATAATTGTGGCGCTTTATTAATATCAATAATGTTTTACCAATTTTTATGCATTTCAGTATTTACTTTTATCCGTTTCTTTTCTTCTTTCCGCCACCGCTATTGCATTTAATAAATAAATATATTATTATTTTAGTGAAAATCCGCATTTTATTATTTTTTACGGATATTTACTAAACAGGAATATGATTTACAACTACAATGAGTGCATCAAATTATATGGTAGTCATTACTACCTTGAAAAAGCCTTAAGAGAAAAGAGGATTTTTAAGGTTGACAACGGGTTATATTCAACAAATAAAAATTCTAAAAAACTTGAGATGTTTATAAAGAAACATCGCAAAGCCATATTCACTATGGAATCCGCTTTCTATTATTTGGGTATTAGTGACGTTATTCCTGATAAATATGTTATAGCTACAAATAAAGATGCAACCAAGTATAAAAATGATTCCATCAAGCAATATTTTATGGATAATAATCTAATAAATATAGGAATCACCACCATTGAATATGGAGGAATAACCATTCCACTATTTAATAAAGAAAGAATGCTAATAGAAATAGCAAGATATAAAAACAAAATACCACTTGATTATTACAAAGAAGTTATAAATTATTATCGAAATCATTTAAATGATATAGATATCTCATTAGTCCTAGAATATTTGGAAACATTTCCAAAGAAAAGTTTAATATCACGTATTATTCAATCGGAGGTTTTGTAAGTGATTAATATTCTAGAATTATCAGAAAAAAACAAAAAAGAAGGCTACAGTGAAGAAACGGCCGAAGCCAAATTATGTCAGGATATCATCCTGCTGTTATTATCAAAAAGTAAATTTAGAAAAAATATAACTATTAAAGGTGGCGTAGTTATGAGCAGCATATCGCAAAACATAAGGAGAGCCACCGTTGATTTTGATTTTGATTTCATAAGATTTCCTTTGTCAATAAAAAGCATCAAAGAACTAGTAAAATCTCTCAATGGAATTGAGGGAATCAAATTAAAAATTGTGGGAAAAATAGAAGACTTAAAGCATCAAGATTATGATGGTAAAAGAGTCTATATTAATATTGAGGATTCATTTGGTAACTATTTATCAACTAAAGTTGATATTGGAGTTCATAAATATTTAGAAATAGAACAAACTGAATATTATTTTGATATCGCTTCACTAAATGAAGGGGTTTTATTGTTGATCAATTCAAAAGAACAAATGTTCACGGAAAAGCTAAAATCTCTTCTTCGCTTTGGGGCTTTGTCAACCAGATATAAAGATATTTATGACATGTATTTTCTTTCTCAATCAATCGATATTTCGAAATTATTAAAATGCATTAACGTTCTAATTATAAATGATCCAAAAATGAGAGAAACAAGTATTCTAGAGGTCGTAATAAGAATTGAAAACACGTTCAACAATCCAATCTATTTGAACGGTATAGCAACATCCAAAAAGAATTGGGTTAATGTGGAAGATAAAATTGTTTTTGAAACCATAATTGGTTTATTAAAAAAATGCATGGTTAATTGAAAACAAA
Organism: Caryophanales bacterium; assembly: GCA_016280685.1. The sequence goes on along the minus strand of JAEEHE010000126.1, from coordinate 5,753 downwards.
AAACATCGAGTTATAAGAGCTCAATGTTTTCTTTATTCGCAGCTTCTATGACTTCGTCAGTCCAATAGGAAGATTGCACTTCACCGATATGTTTCTTTTGCAAGTAATACATACAAAGGCGAGATTGCCCAATACCACCACCGATGGTTTGAGGAAGTTTCTCTTCTAATATACTTTGCGCGTAAGGATTATTTAATAATTCATCATTACCTTTATATTTAATTTGTTTCACTAATGAGTCTTTATTCACTCTAATACCCATTGATGATAGTTCAATCGCTCCATCAATCGCATCATCAAATAAGATAATATCACCATTAAGTTTCCAATCATCATAGTCAGGCGCTCTACCATCATGAGGTTTGCCATTTTTCAGTGGCCAACCAATACCATAGATAAAGACCGCTCTAAATTGTTTGGTAATGAGATATTCTCTTTCTTTAGGTGTTTTATCAGGATATCTTTTTTCTAATTCTAAAGAGGATATTTTGTAGATATTTTTTGGTAAATTATAGGTAAAACCCCAACGTTTTTCACTTAATTTACTAACTTTATAAATAACAGAATAGATTTGTGAGACAGTTTTAAATAAGAATCTTTTGTTTCTTTGTTCTACACTGATAATCTTCTCCCAATCCCATTGATCAACATAAATGGAATGAAGCTTATCCATAGTTTCATCTTTTCTAATCGCGTTCATATCGGTATATAAACCAGTATCCATAGGAAAGTTATATTGCTTTAAAGCGTAACGTTTCCACTTCGCTAAAGATTGAACGATTTCAATTCTCTCATTACCCACTAAAAAGGAAACGGTTTCTTCCACACCATTAAGGTTGTCATTTAAACCAGTATTCTTTTTCACAAATAATGGAGCGGACACTCTAACGAGATTTAATTTCTTCGCTAATAATGATTCAAATTTATCTTTTAGATACTTAATAGCGATTTGTGTTTCGATTAATGTAAATTGTTTTTTGCTCATAGGTCATTATTATCTAACTATTTTTGTCTTAAGACAATCACAAAAAAAGATAATGTCAATTATTTTTAACATTATCCTTAAATTGTGAGGTAACTTAAACATTTATATGATAGATATGAACGTCCACTAACGGTTCACCATTTGAGAAGTTCTTAAATGCTTTAGCGTATGTGTTTAGTTGTATCTCGTATTCTTCTTCTAATTTTTTGATGTTGTCTTCTAAATTAGTCTTATAGTCGACGATGTGCCAACCTTTATCATCTTTATATAAAAGGTCAATCGTGCCAGAGACAATGTCCTTGCCATTATCAGTTTTATAAGCAAATGGCAATTCACACATAACATCTTCCGCATTTAATAACACTTTTAATAAATCTTGTGGTGCATCATCTGTACTTTGTGGATATCCCCCATTAGTGAAGTGCTCATAAACAGATTTAAGCAATGGAGAATAATCTTCACTAGGACGATATTCATCATTAATCTTTTTCATTAAATCATCGAAAGAATATTTATTCTTAGATTTAACAATACACTCCAATAATCTATGTACTAAAGTACCAATTAGAGTCTTATTAGAATGATCTTCATCAGCTTCCACCACTCTATCAACATTGTTATTAACTGGTCTTGTTCTTCTCGCTAAAGAAGGATTCTTGATTTCATAAGAAGCATCATTAGAAGATTCTTTAATATCAGAAGCAAACGAATCATCTAAGATTTCATTAACCGGTTTTTCGTCAACAACCTTATCCGCGTTCGGGAAAACATCATAATCTTTGGTTTCAGGATCTTGAGTTAAATCAATCCAGTATTTTTCTGATTTATCTTCTTCATCCTGTTTGCCTTTTGTCTTTTTAGGCTGTGGTCTACTAATTAGCAAAACCGCTTCCGCTCTTGTAGCGGCCACATATTCCAAACGACCTCTTTCTGATTTGCTATCGCCAACAGCCAAATCCATCTGTGTCCCATAATTATTACTCGAACAGAAAACATTTTCCGACCCATTATCTCTCTTTTCAAAGATGCGAGAGAAATAAATGGTCTTGTTGTTTCTATCAACATATTTGAAAGGTACACGGCCTGATTTCGCTAAAGGTTCGGCTAAGATGACAACCGGAGCTTGTAAGCCTTTGACTTTATGTAAATTAGAGATTTTCACTTGATTGACATTTTGTTTAAATCTCATCGCTCGAGGAATATCGGAGTGTCCGCCAACTACATCTTGCAAGAATTCATCTGCGTCTGCAAAGGAATTAATCGTGCCATCAACTTCATATTGCTTTAATAGTTCAATTAAGAAGTAGGCATATTCCAAGAAAGTGTTATCGATTTTATTTAAGAAACGATATTTCATGTTGGTCAAAAGATAGAATGCTGTTGAGGAAACAGTCATACCTCTAGTAGCCATGAATAGTTCATTTAGTGATGTTAAAGCGTTTTGATGTTTTGATTCAGTAAAGTTAATGGGGTTGCCGTCTTTATCGTTAAGATTAGCGATATTGAAATCAAAACCGTCCATTTTAATCCGACATAAATCTTTGCTGTCAAAATTATATAAATCCTCTAAAACATGGACTAAATGCTGGGTTTTGTATGGTTCGAACATTAAATGAATAAGCTTAATTAACGATAATAAAGAAGGTGATTTCTCAAAGAAAATTCGCGCTTCCACAATAAAGGGGATGTGATTTTCCGCAAAAGCATCTACATAAGCTTGAACATATGTTGAATTGGTAATAACTAAGATGTCTTTATATTCAATCTTTCTCGCTGGTTCATTTTTATCAGGAACTTTTTTTGCGACGATTTTGTAATTATCGTTATTCACTATTGTGTCGATAAGTTGGGCGACAATAGGAGCGTCTTCTTTCTTATCTCTACCGGTCTCATAATAATAAACACCATTAAATGTGATATTAGGATCATTTTCAAATTGATGTCTTTCTAATTCTTGCGGTGTGTTGAGTTCAATAGGAATATTCGGATGTTTTAACGGTGTGGAACCATTTTTTAAAACATCGTTCATCACTCTATTGAACCATTCTTTTAAAACAACATTACTACGATAATTTTTAGTTAAGAAAATTAATTCATCTTCTTGTTCAAATAATCCTTTTGTTTCATTAAACGCATTAACATCTGCATCTCTAAATCCATATATGGATTGTTTAGGATCACCAACAATAAATAATGAGCCTTCGTGAGGTTTGGCTTTTCTCCAATCATCAGTTTTAACTGTGCTGGTGAGATAGAAAAATAATTCGGTTTGAATCGGATTCGTGTCTTGACTTTCATCAATTAAGATATGGCTATGTCTTTCAAAGACATGTTCAATTAATTGCCTATCACCATTACAACTCTCCTGGAATTTTTTATTGAGATAATATAAGAAATCAAAGAAAGAGAAATAACCTTTCTTTTTCATATCTTCTAATATCTCATCACGCATTTTAATAACGAAAGTGAGCATTAATTCAAATAGATATTCGTTGCATGTTTCAGAAATTCTTTTTGCTAAATCAATCGTATCGTCATCAAATCCATAACTAGCGCTAGTTCTTTCAGTTAAATAATTTTTCTCTAAATCAGTACCTTGGAATTTTTTGATAGCAAAGGCTGCACCGCCGATAATAGCTTTACATGCACCATTAATAGCTTCGACATTATCTTTCCACATCTTGATATTTTTACCCCTTAAATATTTAAGAGGTAAGAGATCCGATCTTGCTCCTTTACCTAATTTAGCAAAAGCTTCATCAATCACTGCGTTAGCGACTTTATCTAGTTTATCCAAGTCTTCATCCAATATATTATCGGTGGAAGAATCTAAATAGGTTTTTTCAAAAGCGATTTTATAATCGCGGTAATCGTTTATTGATTCGATACCAGCGTAGAAAGCATTAAACGGACTAGTGAAAGCGTGATTAAATTTACCTGCCAAAGAATAAAGAGGGTTTTCGGGATTAGTTAAAACTTCAAAGTATTTCTCTTTGATAAAGCTCTTCTTAAAATCATCACTCACTACTTGGGCATCGCTCGGTAAACCTAGTTCATTCGGTAATTCATGGGCTACCATATTACAGAAAGAATCCATCGTGCCATTAAAGCATTGATCGATATTATTTAAAGCATTTAAACATTTCTTCCTACTATCTTCAGTAATGGGGCCTAAATCATTAATTGATTCATCGTTAGGATTATCGATACTTCTTCTCGATAATAATTCTTGGAAACGAGAGAAGAATTCATCCGCTGCCGCAATAGTAAAAGTAATTGTACATATTTTATCGACCGGTACATCGTGCTCCACTAAAGCCACCATACGGTTAACCAGGGAGGTGGTTTTACCACTTCCTGCGGAAGCTTCCACAAATAAATTAGTTTCTAATTCTTTAAAGATAGCTTCTCTTGCTTGCGGATCAGTAAAATTAATTCTCTTCATTATTTCTTACCTCCACAAACAGATTTGAAATAGCAGCCATCGCATTTTCCATTCTTCGCGAAATTACCAGTTTTAAATGATTCAGCGATTCTCTTTAACACTTCATCTAAATGATCAAGATATTCTTGAGTGGTGTGTCTTTCTTTATCGTCTTTAAATTCTAGAGAAGAAACGAAACGTTTCATCCTTGGATAACGGAAAACAAATTCGGATACATTAATTGTCTTGTTCCCGTAATTATTTAATTTATTTTTCCCATTCATAATGACGTATGCGTATAAAGCACCTTGAATCATAGAATCTTTATCATTCGCATCGTGGGCAATCTTTTTACCAGTTTTAAAATCCACCACTCTAAAATCGCCATTAGCGAATTGTTCTACCTTATCAGGCAAACCATGAATTCTTAAACCGGTTGATTTATGGATGGTAACCAAATCTTGTTCTCTTAAAACACCTTCTAATCCTGATTCCATTTCCATATCAAACGCATTAGAGAGCATTCTCTTAAATTCGTTAACTTCTTTTTCAATACCTTGTTCATTATCAGATGGATGAGTAATGAAATATTCTCTGATTTTCTTTTCACCTTCAGCAATAAATTGTTGCTTATCAGATTTAAGGGTGAATTCTTCCATCGTCGCATGGAGAATGGTTCCTAAATCATTCGCAGGTATTAATTCATAAATATTCGTGTCTTTCTCTTGCTCCATATGCAACAAGTTGTGGAGTAAATATTTATATTCACATTCAAGATAGTCTTTAATTGCTGAAGCGGATAAACCTTTGAAGCCTAATAATTTTGTAATACCTAAATCTTTAGCTTCTTCTTCAGCGGTTTCCATTTCTTCTTCCGGGGCTTCTATTTCCTCAGAGAGTTCTAATTCTTCAGTATCTTTCTTTGAAACAATAACAACATTCTCTTTAATTGCCGCGCCTATCTTAGATAAGGGGAATAAATTATTTTCAAAAAATTCTATAGAGATGAATTTATCTTTATTGTTTTTAAATTCGTTATTGAGATTAGCGATAGTCACTACTTCAGGTGCTTTTTCATCACGATATGTCTCGAAGAAAACGGAAGAGGCGCTTTGTTCTTTAGTGGTTTGAGAATTGTAATATGAATAGGAGAGATGTATCTCGCAACCCATTGTTTTCGCAAACTTTATTAAAGCGTGATAATCGTTCTTGTTCTCTTCCATCTTCCTAAAGGAAGCGTTTTCAATTCCAAACTTCTTATAGTCTCTATCAAAAATAATTGGATCTTCCGCACACTTGCCAGGGAAGTTCTTACTATCTAAACCGACGATAAATATATATTTT
>JAEEHE010000125.1 GCA_016280685.1 Caryophanales bacterium | reverse complement strand
GTTAATTATTAGAGAGCGACTTGACCATCGCTACAAACGACATATATCGCAGGGATGTTCTTTGACCAACCACTATTCTTGGTCACTTTACCCCATTGTTCTTTCGTGCCTGCATAATTGATTGTGCTTAAGGAGGTATCACCATTAAAGCAACTACCACCAATCTTAGTTAAGGAAACTGGGAGATTAATCGTGGTTAAAGAAGTACATTGTTGGAAGCAATAAGCGCCAACAATTTTGATGCCTTCTGGGACGGTAAATGTGGTAAATCCCGCTTCTTCAAATAAGTTTTGTTTATATTCAGTGATATTTCCACCATGGTTAACTGTGGTTAATTTTGGACAATGTGCGAACATATAAACATCAGTAATATCATTTAAGAATGTCACTGTGGTTAATTCGGTACAATAATCGAATTGGTGACCTTGCGCACCACTTCTTCCTAATGTTTGAACTGTGCTCGGAATTGTTACAGAAGTTAATGATTCACAATGCACGAACGCATGTCTCATAATGGCTTGTAATCCTTCGTGAAGAGGAGCTTCTAATAAGGATTCACAATTACGGAAGGCATATTGTTCAATAATTCTTGTATTTTCACCAATATCGACAGTTGTTAGGGCTTCACAATGATCGAAGCAGTAGTCTGGAACTATTTCTAATCCCTCTTCAAAGGTAACTGATTCTAACATTTTACAGCCATCGAAGGCCGCTCTTAAGACGGGTTGATTGCCTGTAACTACGACATTCTTTAAAGACTTAGGCAAGTGATAATGTGGTGTGGTACCACTGATATTTAAGTTAGGTTGTACGGAATAAGAATCAGTGTAGGAGGTTTCACCAAAGATTGCGCCAAATGGTGTTAATTTGCTAACTTCTTCCGCATCTTTAATGCAGCCGACATAAGGAATAGTTAAATTTGTTAAACTAGCCATCGCGGCTAAAGATCCAGGTTGAATGAGTTCTACTTGTTCAGTAAGTTCTAAAGAGTTTAAGGATACTTTTTCAAAAGCTTTAACGGATAATATACCACCCGTATCTTTAAAGTTCTTTAATGTAGCGGGTAAATAATAAGTTTGTGTTTCAGTAATAACTTCTACACCGCCTTCATACATCTCACTATCAAAGAGAGTACCTAAATGTCCATACAGTGGAATGGCAATTGTGTTAATAGAAGTACAGCCTTGGAATAATAACCAGCCAATTTCTATGAGTTTATTTTCTTCATTATTCGCTAAGAAGGTAGTTAAGGAAGAACATTGGTTACAAATATAGTTGCCTAATTTAGTAACGGAATTAGGGATGATTAATGTTTGAATACCAGAGGCAGAGAAAGCGAAGTCATTAATTCTCTTCAAATTATCACCAGTAAAGTTAATAGTTCTTAGGCCTTCGCAGAAATCAAATGCTCTTTCACCGATAACTTCCACACCAGCAATATTAACAGTTTCTAAATTCTTGCAGAACCCGAACGCACCATAAGAGAGATTACCACCTAAAACAGTGACTGTCTTTAATCCGGTGGGAATATAAGAAGTAGAGGAATTATTAGAAGTATAGTATTGTTTAGTTTCTGTTAAACCTTCGGCGGCATTCTTATTGAAGAAATAACCGAATAAACCATTTTCACCAGTTGCCTCAAGAGCAGCACCGACAAATGGAACGGTTAATGATGTTAAGGCAAACATATTAGTTAAAGCATCAACACCAATGCTAGTGACAGAGGCAGGAATAACTAAAGAAGTAATATTAGAATGATCTTTAAATGCTTCATCAGATAAAGCAACGATTGGTAAGTTGTTTAGATTACCGCCAGGAATAGAGACTTCACCTGAGGTGTTTTTATTAACCATACCATGGCACACCCAACCTTCTGCTTCTAAAGTTAAGACGAATGGTGATTCATAGAATGTGGCAGTATAAACAATGTCAGAAGTAACAGGCGCTAATTCTTGATCCCAACCAGAGAAATAATTTGATAAAGAACCACTACTAGGTTTCGTAGGAGTAAGACCATTATATTCTGGCATCGCTCCTCTTTCGACTTCGGTATCAGTTTCTAAAACTGTACCATCGTAGTTTTTCCAAGTGACGGTATATGTCGGAGGAGTTAAACGCTCAATCATCATGCTATATTCACCGGTTTCCGCATGTTTTAAACCCGTTAAGATTTGATAAGTTAAATCAGGAGAAACAAAAGTATGATTGTTTGATTGAGTAAATCCACATTCATTCATGAGGAAATCTTTATAGAAATCTCTTGTAAAAACCATACTTTCGGCGTCTTTAAGGCCATTAAAGTAAATAAGGAAACGTTCCGAATCGCTAACCACTTGATAAGAAACGATAGATGCGTGTCTAAGTGGAGGAAGCGCTAAAGGTTCAAGTCCTAAGTAAGTAAAGGCATTACGGATTTCATCCGCAGGCCATGCTGGATAAGGAGAAGGTAATAATGTTCCTAAAGAATAAGAATAAACATAGAATTTAGAATCAACAACGCCTAATTCTTGACCGATCGCATTATCAATCATCGTTCCATCTTTGGTTAAGGCCGCACCATTAGAGAAGACTTGTAAGTTTGATAAACCATCTCCACCATCATCATAAAAGATGTAGTTTTCATTAATGACACCGACATAAACATAGGCGGTAACATTTTGTCCTTCTAAAGAAGAAGGAAAGGCAAAATTACTGCCTTTCTTATTATTGACGTTCATGCTGCCAATACGATAATTGACAAAGCCAAACGCTAAAGCGTGGTCATCGTTTTTAAAGGTATGTGTGTAATTGCGATTATTATAAATATCATCGACATGTAGTTCTGGTAGTTCAATGGTCATTTCATAATCTCTACCATTAAGTTCACCACAAACCGAGCAGACATATTCTAAAGTGTCTTCGTTTCTCACGAAATTATGATCACCTGTCGCATCAATAGTGAATTGCTCACGGCTTAATTCTTGATGACAAACCGTGCAGTAAGTGACCATGTCATAAGAACCATCTTGCCCACATGTTGGAGCAATTTCATTTTCTCTAACCGGGCTTCCTGGGGTATGCTCATGAGGTTGAGGTTGTTCTGAGCTTTCCGATTCAGACGAACTCGAATCTCCGCCACCATGGGAAGAACTACTTCCACCGCCACCACC
>JAEEHE010000124.1 GCA_016280685.1 Caryophanales bacterium | reverse complement strand
TATGAAGATGATGGCTTGCATATCAATTCCGGCTTCTTAAATGGTTTGAATAAGGAAGATGCGATTAATAAGATGCTCGAATTCTTAAAAGAAAAAGGCATTGGAGAACAAAAAGTTAATTACAAATTTAGAGAATGGATCTTTGCCCGTCAAAGATATTGGGGCGAGCCCGTCCCTGTCGTTCATATGGAAGATGGCTCTATCTACGCTTTAAAAGATGAAGAGCTTCCTTTAGTCTTACCAGTTTTAGATGATTATAAAGGCCATAATGGTAAAGCACCTTTAGAGAATGCCACCGAATGGAAAAAATATGAAATCAACGGTAAAAAAGGCGTTAGAGAAACTAGCACGATGCCTGGTAGCGCTGGCAGTAGCTGGTATTTCTTAAGATATGTCGATCCTAATAACGACAAAGAATTCTGCGATAGAAGATTAGCGGACCATTGGTTACCTGTCGACTTATATATCGGTGGACCTGAACACGCGGTCGGCCATCTCATCTATTCTCGTATTTGGACTAAATATCTTTATAAGAAAGGCCTTATTTCTTTTGATGAGCCATTCAAGAAATTAGTCCATCAAGGCATGATATTAGGTGCGAACGGCATTAAGATGGGTAAACGTTATCCGGAATATGTTGTCAATCCTAGTGATGTCGTAAGAGACTTTGGCGCGGACACAATGCGCTTATACGAAATGTTCATGGGACCTCTTGAAGCTAGCAAACCTTGGAGTAATCAAGGTGTGGAAGGCGCGAGAAGATTCTTAGAGAGAGTGTATCGCGCGATTGTGGAAAACGATTTCGTTATAAACGAAGAAGTCAAAGATTTAGATCTTATCTACAATCAAACAGTGAAGAAAGTCACTGATGATTTTGAAGTTTTAGCTTTTAACACTGCGATTAGCCAAATGATGATTTTCATCAATGAAGTCTATAGAGTTGGCAAGATATCTAAAGAGTACGCTGAAGGATTTGTCAAACTCATCTCTTGTATCACACCGCATATCGGTGAAGAGATGTGGGAAAAACTCGGTCATAAAGGCACAATCGCTTTTGAAAGTTGGCCAACTTATGATCCAAACAAATTAGAATCACATAAAGTTAATATCGCTGTTAGCGTTAATGGCAAATTAAGAGCGACACTAGAGATTGATAAAGATTCTGATGATGAAGAAGTAAAGAAGATGGCTCTTGAATTAGAGAACGTCAAAAAATTCACTGAAGGATTAAATATTAAAAAAATTATTGTTGTTAGAAACAAAATTGTTAATATAGTAGTTGCTTAGTTTAAATGGCACGATACCCGAAAGGGATTGTAGCGGAGGTAAAAAATGAACTTATGCATTGATGTGGGCAACACCACAATTGGGATGGGGTTCTTCCAAAACGGAAAGCTCATTAAAAGAGTCACCTATACCCTAGATATTAAAAAAACTTGTGATGAATATATTTCTATCATAAGAAACATTTTCAAAGAAAATGATTATAGTTTCTCATCTCTTGAGAAAATAATTTTATCATCGGTTGTTCCTAGTGTTAATGATCCTCTCACTAACGCTTTAAAGGAACTTTTTTCTATTGAACCGATGAGAATTGCTCCCGGAATAAAAACCGGATTAACCATCCATGTCGATAATCCTAATGAGATTGGTAATGATTTAATCGCAGTTATGGTGGGTGCTAAAGAACAATTTGGTTACCCATTATTAATTGCAGATTTAGGAACGGCGAGTAAAATACTTCTCGTAGATAAAATAGGCGCATTCGTGAGTTGTGTCATTATGCCTGGTTTATCACTAAGTATGGATTCCTTGACTAATCGAGCGGCGCTTCTTCCAGAGATATCGCTTAAAGATCCTAAAACGATTATGGCCAAAAACACAGTTGATGCGATAAACACAGGCGTTGTCTATGGCCACGCAGATATGATCAGTGGGATTATCAAACGCTACGAAAAACAACTCGGTTATAAATGTAAGCATGTCCTGACAGGCGGTGGCGCGATATATGTAAGAAGCGTATTAGGTGATGAATTCATCTATGATCCCGACATCTGCTTAAAAGGTTTGGAATTAATTATCGAAAGAAATGAGGTCTCTAAAAATGAAAAATAAAGCTGTTAAATTAATTGCGAGAAATGCGATTATCATCGCTGTTATCGCTATCATGTCATTTGTGCCATATGTAGGATATATTGGCATTCCTGCTATTCAAGTTTCTATTACGACCATTCATCTTGCTGTTTTGCTCTTTGCGTGGATGTTTGGATGGAAGGAAGGTTTAGTGGCTGGCTTAGCATTTGGTATCTTCTCTTTAGTGAGAGGCGCCTCTATGCCACAAGGTATTATCGATACATATTTCGTCAATCCATTAGTGTCAGTCTTCCCGAGAATGGTTTTTGGTTTTATTGCCGGTCTTGTTTTTGACTTATTAAGAATGGTCAAGAAACCGAAAATTAGATTCATTTTTGATGTCTTGGTTTGTGGTTTTGCTACCATACTCCATTCCGTTTTAACTCTTTCTATGCTCTATGTTTTCTATGGAAACACAGATGCTTTATCATCATTCAATTACTTCACTTTGATTTTAACTATTGTGAGTATTAATGGTGCACTTGAATTAGGGGCTGCTTTAATCCTAGTTCCATTAATGATTTTACCTTTAGATAAAGCATTCCCCAAAAACGAAGCAATTTATCATTCCACATTAAAAACCCGTAAAAAAGCCACTGTTTACGACACAATTACCCAACATTATCATGATGATTTAATTAAAAAATTAGGCGAATTTGTTGCTATTAATTCAGTTAATGATGGTGTAGGAATCAGCAAAAAAGATCCCTTTGGTATGGGTGTTTCTGAAGCTTTAAATTTCATCGCTTCTTTAGCTAAGAAAGACGGCTTCCAAGTCAATAATTATGCCAACAAAGTCGTGGAAATCATTTGCGGTGAAGGAAAAAATATTACCATTTTAGCTCACGCTGATGTAGTGCCTGCTGGTACTGGTTGGGATCAAAATCCTTTCCAAATGATTGACCATGGTGATTACCTTACAGGCCGTGGTGTGGCTGATGATAAAGGGCCATTGTTAGCTGCTTATTATGCGATGAAAGCGGTGAGAGACAATCATATGCAAGGCGATTATCAAATTAGATTTATCGTCGGCGGAAATGAAGAACAAGGTTCCGCTGGTGTGGAATATTATTTCAAGACATTAAAGAAACCACAACCTAATTTAGGTTTCTCTCCAGATGCCGAATTTCCACTTATTTTTGCCGAGAAAGGTATTATCAATTTTGAGGTTAAAAAGAAATTCACAATTAAACACCTTCATTCCATTCATGGTGGTGTCGCTAGTAACTCCGTTATTGAGAAGTGTGTAGTGGTTATGGATAAAGACCATGACTTTATTAAATTCTTAGCTGATCATCACTATGATGCTTCATATGAAGTTAATGATGAAGATTTATTAGTGGTAACATTCCATGGCAAGGCCGCACACGGTTCAACACCAGAAGAAGGATTTAATGCTGGTATGAGTGCGCTTAAATGTTTAAGTGATTTCTTTACTAATGCAGATTTATCTAATTTAGTGAAAGCCTATGAAAACTTACAAGGTTCTGGTTTAGATGCCTTAGGTATCAGTGAAGAAATGGGCCACAATACATTAAATGTCGGTATTATCGATTATGAAGATAAAGAATTCAAAATGCTCGTTAATTTCCGCTATGTCGATACATGCAAACCTGAAGATTTAATATTAAATATTAAAGAAAAGAGCAAACCATTCAAAGTGGAGATTTTAGGCGAGAGTAAATTGCTCTATTATCCAAAAGAATCTGCTTTAGTACAAATCTTATTGAATGCTTATCGTGAAGAAACTGGCGATAAAAAGAGTGAACCTCTCGCGATTGGCGGTGGAACTTACGCTAAAGAAGCAGATAATGTTCTTGCTTTTGGTATGGAATTCCCCGGATGGAATAGCAAAATGCACTCACCAGGTGAACAAGTTCGTAAAGCTGATTTATTCAAATCTATCAGTGTCTACGCGAAAGCTATAGTGGATCTTGGCAAGAAGTTAGAGGAACAAAATGAGGACTAAATATAAGCCTTGGGCGCTACCCTACATACAAGAACACGTAGAAGTGATGCTTACTGAAGAACAACTTCTTAATTTTGATAAGCCTTATTATTTAGAAATTGGATCTGGAAAAGGTCAATTCTTAGTCGATATGGCTAAAAAATTTCCGAAAAAATTCTTTGTTGGCGTGGAAAGAAACGTCACTTGTTGTGGCTTTACCGCCAAGAAATTAGTAGAAGAAAAGTTGGAAAATGCAAAATTGATGTTTATCAATGCTGAATTACTTCTTAATAATATTAAAGATAACTCAATTGATGGTATTTTTCTTAATTTCTCCGACCCCTGGCCAAAGAAGAGACATCATAAAAGAAGACTAACCGCAGAAGCCTTCTTGAAGAATTATTACCGTGTATTGAAACCGGGTGCTCGCATCATGATGAAAACTGATAATCCCGATTTGTTTGCCTTTACTTTAGAGAACTTAGAAAACTCTCCATTTAAAATTATTGAGCAAAACGATAATTATCTTACACATGATGAATTCGACACGATGACTGAATACGAGCAATCATTCCGTGAAGAAGGTATTGCTATTCATCGTTTAGTTTTGGAGAAATAATATGAAGAATTACGCAATCTATTATTCCTATAAAGAAATTGGTGATGTTGTTATCATTCTTTTCGATAATGCTAAAAACGCTACATCATCAATTAGGAAAAATAGAGTGAGCGTTATTTATCATAATGATGAAATAATTGGCTATAATATTTTTGATATCAAAGATATCATTAAAATTAAAAGCGAAGGAATGATTTATTTTCCTTCTAATGTCTTGGTATCAATTATTAATTCTGTTTTACAAAATGAGAAATTAGAAACATTAGAATACAAAACATCATCTGGTTATTTAATTGCGCAAGTTGATGAAATTAAAGGAATAGATAATGAAAAATCCTTATTATCCTTATCTATCGGTAATGACATCTTCCATAGCGTGGTGAAGAATTGTTCATTAAAAACAGGTGATAAAGTTGTTATTGTTCAAGAAGGCACTTTCCTAAATAATGGTGAAATGTTTAAAGAAACTAATTATGAAAATATAAAGATTAACGCTCACGTTTGCACGGGTGTGGAATTAGGAATTACAAATATAGACGGAATATTATCTTTAGATAATGATTCAGTTATAGGCGATGATTTCTTCTTATTGGAGGAAAAATAATATGACAGAGATTGAATTAAAAGAAGCGGGCAAAATCAGCCGTTTAACCAATAAAACATTTCAATTTGATAAAAGATTAGGTGAAGGTTTTTATACCGCTAATTACTTTTTAAAAACTAATAAAATAGTTAAAGAGAATGTTCCAAACCATATTGTGACCATGCAATGGTTCCAAAGAAGAGATGATTCTAAGCTATGCGGTATCGATGAAGCAATTGCGATTCTTCATACTTTTGCTATTCATCCGGAAGAACTTGTGATTGAAGCATTAAATGATGGAGACATTATTAATGCTAACGAACCTGTTTTAAAAGTTACTGGCAAATATGAAAACTTTGGTTTTTTAGAATCCGTTATCGATGGTGTTCTCGCTAGAAGAACTAGTGTATGCACAAATGTCTATAATGTGATGAAAGTTATTGGAGATACTCCTGTCTTCTCAATGGCGGATCGTCAAGATGACTACTTAACACAAATCGGTGATGGCTACGCTACCTATGTCGCTGGGATTAAAAAAGTTAGTACTGACGCCCAAGGATATTGGTATGGTGGAAAAGGCATGGGTACAATGCCTCACGCTCTTATTCAAATCTGTGGTGGAGATGTTTGTAAAGCAGCAGATATCTATCTTAAATCATTCCCAAATGAGAAGGTTACCGCCCTTATTGATTACCATAACAATGTAGTCAGAGATAGTTTAATATTAGCAGAGCATTTAGGCACAAAATTAAATGGTGTTAGAGTGGATACTTCTAAGGCTTTAGTGGACCATTATTTTGATGATAAAGATACATCTGATTTCGATCCTCATGGAGTATGTAAAGAACTCATTTTTGCCTTGAGAAAAGCCCTTGATGATCATGGCTATAATTATGTAAAAATCACAGTTTCATCCAGTTTTTCCGCGGAAAAAATTACAGAATGGGTGAAATTAGGTGTTCCAGTGAGCATGTATGGTGTGGGTTCTTATTTCGTAAATAATACGACCTGTGGATTCACCGCTGACTTAGTGATGCTCGATGGTAGGCACGAAGCTAAAGAAGGTAGAGAAAACTATCCAAATAAAAGACTAAAAAAAGTCCCTTATCCAATTTACTAAAAAAAGGTTAAAAAAAGAAGTTCCGCAATTGGAACTTCTTTTGTTTTTCTCGTATTAGAGTTTTCTGTTGTAGTATTCAACGATTTGGCTCTCTGTGATGTCTTGTGGTAATTCTTTACGTTCGACTTCACGGATGTACTTGCCACACATCTTTTCGGCATCAACTTCGACCCACGCGTATTTCGCGGCGATGGATTCTAATGATTCTTTGATGACCTTCAAGTCTCTGCTGTTTTCTCTCACGGAGATAACATCACCGACTTTGCAAAGATATGATGGAATGTCGACTTTCTTGCCATTAACTTCGATGTGGCCGTGGTTGACTAATTGTCTAGCACCTTTTCTTGTGCGAGCGAAGCCCATACGGAACGCTAAGTTATCGAGACGGCTTTCGAGTAATTTCATAAATGCATAACCGGTAACTTCGTTACTGTTTAACGCAATCATGAATAAGCGACGGAATTGTCTTTCGTTGACACCGTACATTTGTCTTAATTTTTGTTTTTCGACTAATTGTTTACCGTATTCTGATAATTTCTTTTTACGAGTATTACCATGTTGGCCTGGTCCATAAGGACGTTTGCTTAATTCTTTACCGGTTTCAAGTACGGAAAAACCTAAACGACGGCTTCTTTTCCAATCTGATCCTGTGTATCTCATGATCTATCCTTCCTTTCCTTTATTTTTTTGCAAAATAATGAATAGGTGTGAATCCCTATCTTCGGGTGTTCTCTATTTCACCTTATAGCTTTGGTTACTTATTTTGTTTGAGAACGTCAGACAAGATGTATTCACATGCTGCATTACATGCAGTAAATAATATATAGAAAATAAAAATCACAGTCAACTATTTTTAATAGAACTTACCTAAGATATAATAATAAAAAGCATTTTATTATGGGAAAACATAGGAGAATGCAGTCTTCAAAATTCTCCTTTCTTTTCTCACCAAGAAAAATAATTAATAAAAGAATTTATAATTCTTGCGAATATCTATAAAATATTATTGAGCCATATATTTGGTTACATTTTAATGTATTCGCTTATATTAATGTGTAATAGGAGGATCATATATGAATGTATTAGCGTCATCTTCGGTTAACACCATCGCCATTGTTCTTATTGTCTTAGGAGTAGTGGTCTTCGCAGCAGTTTTAATAATTTTGCTTTATGTCTTAGTTTTTTCTCATAATGCTTATAAAAAACAAGTTCGTGAATTAGAAAAGAAATATTCTTTCTTCGATGCTTTATTAGTGGGCACTGATTCCCAATACATTCATCATTTAGAATTAGTGAGCCGCACCAACCTTTTATACGTAGAGAAATACAATACTTATTCCAAGAGATTTAAAGAAGTTTTTGATAACGATGACAAATTCGCGGAATCGATGATCAAACAATTAAATTCTTTAATTGCCTCTGGTCAATACAAAAACATTAAATTAGTAATTGCTGATGCAAGAAAAGCCGTAACTGCTTTTGAAGAAGCGGTTAATGCTTTAGATGCTGAATTATATCAAATCATTAAACCGGAAGAAGATGCTAGACAAGCGATTCTTAAATTAAAAGAAGATTATCGTCGCGTGAAACAAACGTTCTATTCTCACACTAATGAATTAGAATTAGTCGCTAATTCTTTTACTAAAGTATTTGATAAATTAGATACTACTTTTGTGGAATTTGAAGGTCATATTGAAAGTGCGGAATATGATGAAGCAAATGCTTTATTACCAACTATTTCACGCGTTATTACCGCTTTAGAAAAAACCTTAGAAGTATTACCAAACCTTTGCATTATGGTGCAATCTGTTGTGCCAGAAAAGATTGAAAATCTTTCTAGTGAATATTCTTCTGTCGAAAGAAAAGGTATTCCTCTATTCAATCTCTCTTATCGTCACCGTGTCGAAACCTGGAATAAAACTTTAGCGGAAGTGAAAGCTCAATTAATTGAATTAAGAACTAAAGGCGCTTTAGAAAGAATTAATAATATTCAAGAAGAAATTGATAAGACTCGTGAACAATTGAATTACGAAGTAAATGATAAAGATATCTTCGAAGAAGCAGCTGATAAACTCTATAGAGCCGCGATTGTCCTAGAAAAAGAATTCTTAAAGATCTGCTCCTTATTACCAGAAGTGGAGAAGATTTATATCATCTCCGATGAACAAAAAGTTCATATCGAAGAATTAAAAGCTAGCATGAATAGGATGGGCAATAGCAAGCGTACACTTGATAATTTCGTCCATAGTGGAACTAAACAGCCATATTCTATCCTTAGACATAAATTAGATGATCTCCAACAAGATTATGATGCTGCAGAAAAAGGCTTAAATGACTTCAAAACCTATATTGAATCCTTAAAAACATCTTGTGAAGAAGCTTATTCTTTAATCTTTGTTTATTTCTATCGTTGCAAACAAACCGAATCTTTAATTAGAGAAATGAATGTTTCTCGTATCGGTTTAGAATTCGAAACACAAATCGAAAATGTCTATGAATTATTAAACGATATCGACGCTACATTGAAGGTCCAACCAATCGATGTTTCTATCATCAACGATAAAGTCGAACAATTAAAACTTGTTGGCAATAGATTATTTGATGATGTCGATAATAAATATCGTGAAGAACAACTCGCTGAATCCGCGATTGTCTATGCGAATAGAGATAGAAGCCATCAAACCGATGTTCATCAACAACTTTCTTCATTAGAAGGTTCCTTCTTTGATGGCGAATTCGTTAAAGTCTACCACAACGCCAATGCGATTTATCGTCGTATGCACGTAGAGGAAGCGAGCGATAATGGTGCAAGATAAAATTATCTATTTAGATAATGCTTCTACGACAATTGTTAAACCTGAAGTCTTGGATGCTTATTGCAAAGCCAAGACTCAGTTTTTTGCTAATCCTAGCAGCATTCATATCTGTGGGCAAGAAGCCGGTAGATTATTAGACAAAGCTAGAGAACAAATTCTTGATACATTAAATGTTACCGGCGATGAATTAATCTTCACTAGCGGGGCCACAGAGGCTAATAATTTAGCGATTAAAGGCTATGCCTTAAGATATCAAAATAGAGGCAAGCATATTATCGTTTCTAATATTGAACATCCTTCTGTTTTAGAAGTCGCTAAACAATTAGAAGAGCAATTTGGATTTGGAGTTACTTATTTGCCAGTAAATAAAGAAGGTGTAGTGGAATTAGAAACATTAAAGAAGACGATTAGAAAAGATACGATTCTTGTTTCCATCATGGCGGCCAATAATGAAATTGGTTCCATTAATCCGATTCATGAAATCGCTAATCTATTAAAAGATTATCCTTTAATATCTTTCCATGTCGACTGCACACAAGCGATTGGCAAGATCAAGCTTCCTTTAAACGAAATTGATATGTTCTCTTTCTCAGGCCATAAGATTCATGGTTTAAATAGTTCAGGATGTTTGATTAAGAAAAAGAAAATTGAACTGTTACCATTATTAAATGGCGGTGGTCAAGAAGATGGATTGAGAAGTGGCACGAACGATTTAGCTCTTGCGGTTTCTTTAGCAAAAGCCATTCGTTTAGAATATGAAAAAATCGATAAAAACTACGCAAAAGTCCAAGTTTTAGCGGAAAAATTAAAAGAATACATTAAGACAAAAGATTCTTTATATGAACTTAATAGTGGTGATAATCCCTATATTGTGAACTTTTCTTTAAAGACAAAAAAAGCAAGTGTCTTAGTGGAAGCCTTATCTACAAAAGGGATTATGGTGTCTTCGACTTCTGCTTGCAAAGCAAAAGAAGAACCGATTAGTTACGTTGTTAAAGCGTTGGGCAAAAGTGACGCTTTAGCTCATAACACTATTAGGGTGAGTTTCTCAGAAGATAACACAATTGAAGAAGTGAACAAATTCATCGAAGTTTTAGATAAATTAGTGGAGGAAATTAAATAATGATTAAATATGATCACATCATGGTGCGATATGGTGAATTATCCACTAAAGGAAAAAACAAAAGAGATTTCATCCATACTTTATATTTAAATATCAAGAGAGCGCTTAAAGATTTCTCTTCTTTAGAAATTATCGAGCGTCATGACCATATCTATATTCATCTCAACGATAATGATTATCAGCCTATCATTGAACGCCTCCAAGATGTCAGTGGTATCCAAGGATTATCTCTAGTTTATAAAGCCAAAGATAGAGATATTGAAAACATTAAAAATGTTTCTCTTGAACTTATCAATGGAGAACCAGGTAACACATTTAAAGTCAGCGTTAAAAGAAGTGATAAATCTTACGAACTTATCTCTGATCAAATCACAAGAATTGTTGCTACACATATCCTTAAAAACCGCGGTGATAAATTAAAAGTGGATGTTCATAATCCTGATATCTTACTTTCTATAGAAGTAAGAAATGACGCTGCTTATATTTTCTGTCATACCTTTAAAGGCGCTGGTGGATATCCGTTAGGTGTCGGTGGTAAAACCATGCATATGTTATCTGGCGGTATCGATTCTCCCGTCGCTGCTTATCTGATGATGAAAAGAGGAGTCAGCATTGAATGTATCCATTTTGCTTCTCCCCCATACACACAGGTAGGCGTGATATATAAATTAGAAGATTTATTAAAAGTCTTAAATAAATACCAAGGCCGTATTAGATTGCATATCGTTCCTTTCACAAAAATACAAGAAGCGATTTACGACCATGTTCCGGAATCATATTGCATCACGATGATGAGAAGAATGATGTTCCGCTTAGCGGATCGCCTCGCTAAGATGAGAAACTGTCCAGTTATCTCCAGCGGTGAATCGGTGGGTCAAGTGGCGTCTCAAACATTACAATCTATGAGAGTGATTAATGAAGTCACTAATATGCCAATTATTAGACCATGTGCAACAATGGATAAAACCGACATCATTAATACAGCGGTCAAGATTGGCACTTATGATATTTCTATTAGACCATTTATCGATTGCTGTACTATCTTTACTCCGAAGTCACCAAAGACTGCACCTCACCTAGACGATTGCCTAAAATTTGAACAAGAATTTGATTACGAGCCCCTCATTAAAGAAGCATTATCTAATATTGAAGTGAAATTTATTTCTGAAGAGAAAGAAGAAGATAATCTTTTATAAGATTAATGGCACAAAAAAACTTCCGCATTAACGGAAGTTTTTGTTTGCTTAGCTAAATTATTGAGCTTTCTTTGCTAATTTGACTAAATCGGCAAATGCGGCTGGATCATTGATTGCTAATTCGGATAACATTTTACGGTTAACTTGGACGTTAGCTTGTTTTAAACCGAACATGAATCTGCTGTAAGAAATATCATTCATACGGCATGCGGCGTTGATACGTCTGATCCATAATTTACGATAATCGTTCTTTAATTTGCGACGATCATTGTAAGCATAGTTTAAGCTATGCATAACTTGCTCTTTTGCTGTTTTG
Organism: Caryophanales bacterium; assembly: GCA_016280685.1. Next base: position 267 of record JAEEHE010000124.1, on the reverse strand, counting down.
AAGAGTAAGTGTTTGCTTCCGAAGTAACCAGAAGCCATCTTTAAGATTTTTTTACGACGAGCACGTGTAACTGTGCCACCTTTAACTCTAGCCATTAATGGTTACCTCCTTACTTGATGATGAGAAACTTAATTCTCTTGTAGTCGCTGTTGGGAACAGATGCGGACTTCATTAAGTGTCTCTTTGGTTTGGTTGTTTTGGGTGGGGCTAAATGTGAAACGTAACCGTGGTGTCTAACGACTTTACCACTGCCTGTGACCTTAATTC
>JAEEHE010000123.1 GCA_016280685.1 Caryophanales bacterium | reverse complement strand
GATTGCATGCCACTAAAGGAGACGATTAATTCGTATTCACCAGCGATTAAGGGATCATTTATCTTATTAATGGTATTATCACCATCGCGATAGAGATAGAAATCAAGATTTTCATGAAGCGAATTAATGTGATATTTTTCTGTTCCATGATGAGCCCATGTGAAGGTAAGATTCATATCAATGTTGTCTTTGACAACATCATCTTTTTTATAAAGGACATCAGTTTCTGCTACAAGATTAGTGCAGGTATCAATTGCGGCTTCAAAAACGCTATTAAAAGTTAAGTCAAGACCATTGACATCCACTCTTTTGGTTACATTGTTTACTTTTGCGGTAACACGAACGTTCGCGGTATATTCACCAGCTTTTTCTACCGGGGTGGAAGCAGAACAAGAATAGCTGTCTTTTGAAGAGAAAGGACGATAACTAACTGCAGTTATATATTCACTATCTAAACCCACTATTTCACTACTTCCATCGCTAAAATTAAGGGAAATATTAGCTTGGAAAGATGTGTTAAAAGTATCACCTGTATAATAGTTTTCTTTGTAACTTTCTAAAGAAATGGAATTTAACTTCTTATTTTCTACGCTAGAAGAAGATTCACTAGATTCGCTAGATTCCGAAGACGTGGAAGAAGATTCGGAAGATTCGGAAGAAAACTCAGAATCGCTACTTTCTCCACCACCATGAGAAGAAGTGCTATCGCTACTGGAATTGATAGCAACAGGTTGGAAATATTTTAATAAATCACAGGCTCCCAACAAGAATGGGATAGCCATTATAAGAGGAATAAAACGATATTTTTTCATAATTATTTAATGTTTTTGGTGATAATAATATTAACACCAAGGCCCAAAACGTTTTCTTTGACGATTTGACCAATATGACATGGTGCGGTCACACCAATTTTATTGATTTCTTCCATCACATCGAAGATTTTTCCTTTCGGAATAGCGCCACTGGTTTTAACCGACACAAGGAGATCTTCTCTATTGGTGACACGGACAGACGAAGTGATAGTTCTCACTGGATTTGTCACTTCACTAATCGCATAATCTTTGCCACGCGGGCAAGTATTTCCGGTCACATTCATGTTGTCATCAATTGTTAAGCGACAACCTCTAGGACAGACAATGCAAGTAAACTCTTTCATATTAACGAGCCTCCAATCTCAAGGTGATTTCTCCCTCGACTTCTTTTAACTTGTCCGCAGGGAATTTGACCATCACCATTTCACTAGGAATTAAGACAGGTTTGAACATCTTAGTAATAACTTTGTTATTACTTTCAATGATTAGATTCATATCTTTCACCGGTTTTCTAACACGGAATTTAAAGGTCACATTTTCCTTCATTTCGCTGTCGATTGTTTGTGGAACGACATAACCGATTCCTTCTCCTGGCTTAACATTAATAACGCTTCCAGAGGGCAGTTCTTTTCTTAAATATAAGGCCGCACCATGACCGGCTAATCGACCTTCGTCGGTCACAAAGTCAACAACATCATGGACATGCAAACAATTTCCGCATGTGAAGATGCCATCCACCATCGTTTCCATATATTCGTTAACCTTTGCGCCTTTCGTGGAGCTAAGAGGACAATTAATATAATTTAATAAGGATATATAAGGGATAAGACCGACAGAAAGGATGAGGGTATCGCAATCGATTTCCATTTCCGTTCCGGGAATGAATTGCATTTTTTCATCGACTGCGGAAAGAATGACTTTCGCTAATCTGCCATCTCTTCCGATAACTTTGCTGACACTTCTACTTAAGTAGAGAGGAATGTCATAGTCATTTAAACATTGGGCGATATTTCTATTTAAGCCATTGCTATAGGGCATAATTTCACTGACACAGATGACTTTAGCGCCTTCTAATGTCAATCTTCGAGCCATAATTAAGCCGATATCACCACTTCCGAGAATAACAACGCGTTTTCCCACCATATATCCGTAAATATTAAGGTATTTTTGGGCGGTTCCTGCGGTGATAATACCAGAACATCTATCACCGGGAATTTGAATAGCGCCTGCTCCTCTTTCATAGCAGCCTGTGGCCATGACGATGGCTTTGGCTTTGATTTGGCTAACACCAGTTTCTTTGTTACTTATAGTAACAACTTTATCAGGAGTTAAGTCGATAACCATGGTGTTCAATTCATAGGGAATTTGTAATTCTTCCACTTGATCGACGAATCTAGCTAAGTATTCGGGACCGGATAATTCTTCTTTGAATTCGGTCAAGCCGAAACCATTGTGGATGCACTGATTTAAAATGCCACCTAAGTTATCATCTTTTTCGACGATTAAGATATCTTGCACACCTTCTTGACGAGCTTTAATAGCGGCCGCCATACCAGCGGAGCCACCGCCAATAACTAATAAATCGACGTTTCTCATAATTATTTGACCTCCTTCACTTTTTCCATTAAAACAGGAGAATGTTCTTGGTCATAACTAACTTCTAAGTGCGATATGCCATAATGCTTCGCGAAAAGCAAAACAACGCTTGAGGAACAGAAACCTCCTAGGCAATTACAATAACCCGCACGAACGCGGCGTTTCACCCCATAAACACTCTGAGGAGGAACCCTTCTTGATAAGACGACTTTGATTTGACCTACAGGAATATGTTCACAATAACAAAT
>JAEEHE010000122.1 GCA_016280685.1 Caryophanales bacterium | reverse complement strand
CAAATGACATTAGTAGCAAAAAAGAACAGTAAAAGAGTTGGCGTGGCAAAAAAAGACATGGAGGGATTTGATATTTCTCTTGAAGAGTTTAACTCAATTTCCACTTTAGATTTTGGACTATAATTTATGAAAATGGTGAATTTCTAATAAGCGTATCAATATTTGCTACACAGGAGATTAATTATCTCCTTTTTTATTTGAAGTGTCTAATTTGGGGTTCACTTCAAAGAACATCTCTTTTTATATCCCAATTTTACAAAAAAGTGTTTCATTTCTTGCAATATATATAATTTTTTTTGCTTAAAAATTGCCTTTTTATGACATTCGCCAATAAATAGGTTGCTTTTATTTTTTATAAATATAAAATAAAGGCGATTTTTTTGGAATAGATACTGAGAGGTATTTTTTATGAGTAACAAAAACTTAATTGTTTTAAAACGAGATGGTGGCATTTTACTTTGCCTTATGGATGTCGCTCATCCATCCTCCCCTTTAGTGGACTCTGTTAAAGATTTAGTGGCCCACGCTTTATTCGATTTATTCGATACAGAATTCGATAATCTCTTAAAGATCAATGGGACTTACGATTTCCAAAGACAAGTCACCGAAGCCATCGTTAAAAGAGAACGTGAGTTTATTAAAGAAAACGAATCTCTCTTCAAACAATATATCGAAGAAAACCAAGAACAATTAAAGAAAGATAAAAAAGATCCCTATTTCCGTAACAGAGATGATTTTGAAACCTTTTATCGCTTATATCTCTTATCCGCGAGATTTACCGTCCTTGTGAAGAAAGATAATCAAGCGATAGTTTTAAATATCAACCCCATCAATGAAAAACCGGAAGAAATTAAAGAAGAATCGGAAGTCATTGAACAAAAGGTGGAAGAAAAAGTGGAAGAAGTAGTGGCGCCTAAAGAAGAAAAGAAACCGGAACCACAACCTGAACCCGAACCTGAACCACAACCCGAACCTGAACCAGAACCAGTCGTGGAAGAAAAAGAAGAACCTCAAGAAGAACCTGTCGTGGTTGCACCTGTAGCCGCGCCTATCGAAGAAGAGGAAGCAGATAACAAACGTGATATCGTCCGTAAATCCTTCGAAGAAAAATTAGCGGAAGCCGATGATGATTTACGCGATAGATATTATGAAATCGCTAACGAAGCATTGTCTTATGGTATGAAAGGTCGCATTTCCTATTCTGCTGATTCATATCGTTTAGGTCGCTTAACATATTTAAAGATTACGATTGTTGGTAAGACATTAAAGGTTTATTACCGTCTTGATCCTAAAGCTTATGATGACACTTCTATACCTCACGAAGATGTTCATGAAATTAAAGCTTATGAAGATATCCCAATGCTATTCCGTGTGAAGAGCAATTTAGCGGTCAAAAGAGCCAAAGGCTTAATCGCTGATATGATGGCTCCCTTAGGTATTGAACGTCAAAAATTATCCGATGAACAAAAATTAGGAGCGGTTAAAGGATTTGGTAAATTCGAAGTCTATCCTGAAGAAGATGAATTCAAATATCGCTTAAAAGCTAATAATGGCGAAATCCTTGTTGTCTCCTTTGGTTACGCGAGTAGAGATGGTGCGCATAACGGTATCGAAACCTTAAGAAAGAATCTCGAAGTCGGTGTCACTTCATATATCACTGATAAGAACGGTTATAGCCAATGGAGATTATCCACCGCGAATGATGTGAGATTAGTGGCCTTAGGTGAATTATATCCCTCTATCGATGGTGCGGAACGCTCCTTTGAAAGTGTTAAGAGATTCGCTAATACGGAAGCGATTATCGATTTAGAAGAAATTCCTAATGATGAACGCAGAGAATGGAGAATCGGTTTTGCGAGAATCGAGAATAAAGAAAACGGCAAGATTGAAATCTTCTCCGAAGAAGGTAGCGAAAAGATTAAAGCACGTCTATTAGCCTCTAATGGCGAAATCTTGATGTTAACTGCGAATAATTACGCTTCTAAATCATCATGTTTAGACGCTATTGATAATATCAAAGAAAAGATTAATGAGAAATCCTTCAATATCTTAAAAGATAAAGCGGAAAGATTCCGCTTCGTCTTAGAAGGTGGCTCCGGCACCTTATTAGCCTTAGGTGAAACCTATGCTTCTAAAGATTCCGCGAGAAGTGCCGCCGAAAGCGCATTATCCTTCATCAATTTAGCGGAAATCGTCGATTTAACAAAAGGCGATAACGGTGAAGAAGAAAAAGAAGAAAAAGAACCTGAGCCACAACCAGAACCTGAGCCAGTCTTAGAAGAAAAAGAACCTGAACCAGTGGAAGAAGTGGAAGAGGAAGAAGAAGAGGAAGTGGAAATCGATGAAAACGGCTTCCCCAAAATCGTTAAAAGAACCTTCTATGAGAAATTGATGAGATCGAGAAATGAAACTCGTCACGCTTATAAAGAGATTAAAGATTATGGCGTGGAAACCTATGGTTTAACTTCTAGAGTCTCCTCTAATGCTGATTCGTTATCTTATAAACGCAAGAATTATGTCAAATTGCAAATCTTTGGTAAGACATTGAAGATTCATTATCGTTTAGATCCTAAAGAATATAGTGAATCACCAATTCCGGTGGAAGACGATTCTAATAAAGCGATTTACGCGGAACTCCCGTTAGCGTTCAAAGTGAAATCCGATTTAGCGATGAGAAGAGCGAAAAAGCTCATCGATGATGCGATGAAAGCCGCAGGAATCGAAAAAATTAAGAAATAGAAAGAAGCTAGTTAAATACAATGAAACTCCATACAATTATCGGTTTATTCATTTCCGCAGGTTTATTACTAACCGGTGGGGCAGGTGTCATTGTTGGCTATTTATATAATAAGCAACAACAAACCGTCTATCACGATGGTGAAGTGGTCGAGAAAGACATCTATTTGAACATGCTCCCAGGACAACAAAAAGATTTCTTAATTGATGTTGATTTAGAGTGGTCTAGCGATGTTAATACCTCCATCTGGTTCACTAATGCGGATGAATACGCGAATAAATATGTCTCCTTCTCCGTAAAGAAAGGAGAAGAACTCTTATTTGAGGATGAGAGTGGTAATAATGTTTATACGATTAAAGATTATTCCAAAAAGAATCCTTTAAAAGATCAAACTTATGTGGGAAAGCAAGACAAGGAATTTGTCCTGACTTTCTATTTATCAAAAGATGTTGTGGAAGAAGAACTCGATATGCAGTTCACCTTCCATATGAAATTTGTAAAGGTTTTCTAATTTATGATGCAAGAGAAAGAACAAAAACAACATAGCAAAACTTATAAAATAGTGAACATTATCCTCGATGTTTTATTCGTCGCTTTTGCTGTTTTTGCTATTACCGCGATTATATTTAGAAGCACAACTTCCAACAATAAGAATGGTAGGTCAATTAACGGAATGCAGTTAAGAACGGTAGAAACCGCTTCTATGGCGGAAAATAACCATATCGATCCAGAGACCTACAAGACCTATAAGATTAAAACGTTACCAGTCAATACTTTGATATCTATTAAAGAGGTCAAAGAGAAGAACGAAGAGAAGTTCTATGAAGATTTACAAGTCGGTGATGTTTTAACATTTGTTTATTACACAAAAATTAATAATGTCCAAGGACAATATGTCTTCACCCATAGACTAATCGAAAAAGAGGTTGGCTCCATCAATGGTGGCTATCGTTTAGTTTTAATGGGCGATGCAGAAAAGCCATCAGGAGGTGTCCAAGTTATCTACACTAATCCATTAACTGCCGAGCAATCTTATTCCTATGTTATAGGTAAAGTGACGTGGAGCAACCATCCTATCGGGGAAGTGGTGTCATTTGTCAAATCTCGTAATGGTATCTTGTTCTTAGTCATTCTTCCCTGCTCCTTATTATTTATTTATGAAATAGGAAAAATTATTTATTTAATTAATAAAGATAAGAAAGCTAAGAAACAATTAAAGATGGCAGAAACAGAGACACAACTCAATTCTAGCCAAGCGGAAATAGAAGCTTTAAAAGCGCAGCTAGCGGCCTTACAAAATAAGGAAAATAGTAGCGCTGATATAAACGGTCATAACGAAGAAAAGATCGGTGAAAAGGAGGAGTAAAATATGCCATGGTATTTCATCTTACTAATTGTATTAGTAGTCATCTTCGCATTCTCACTTATTGGTATTGGCGTCCATGAAGTGGTGATGAGAGAGAAGAATTTAAAAGAACCGGGTAGACAACTCTATAAAGTCTCTTCCTTAGTTTTCACTCTTGGTGAAGAAAGCGAAAAAGACGTCGACGTCCTTTTCGCGGGTCTTTTATTCGATGATATAAAAACAAATAACAATAAAAAATAAAGAAAGGAGAATTATATGAACACAAAAACTGGTAGAGCGTTAATCGCCGCTGCAATCGTCGCCACACTAGGATTAGGTGGTGTTGTCGCCGGAACATTTGCGTTGTTCTCACGCCAAGCCTCAACAACAGCTCATATCAAAGTGGGTAATTTAAATTTTGACTTTGTCAGAACTAAATTAGTCAGCAATTCTTTGAATGAACAAGGTACGATTAGTGAAACCGTTGATAACACTGTTCTCGATTTATCTACTGATGGCGCTAAAGTTATCGATGTAGATGGTGCTGTTCCTGGTGCATCCTATATTGCCACATTCAAATTAACCAATACTGGTGCGACCGCTTTTTCTACTGTCGTTAGTGTCCCAGAATTATCTATTAAAGATGAAGAGGGTCATGATGCTGATGCTTCATCAACATTATTTACCTATACCACTGTGACATTAGAATCTAATGGCGCAACTACAGTTAGCTATACGCTCGATCAAACACGTTCCAATTTCCAACTTCCGAAATTGATTAAAGAGGGTGAACAAGAATTCACCTTAAAAGTGGAGATTGGTGAAGGAGTAGGCAATGACGCTCAAGGTTTAACTATCGATATGGGCATCAAATTAACTGCCACACAAGTAACTGAATAAATAGGAAAGGATTAATAATTAAAAATGAAAAAGAAAATTATTATTACGTCCGCTTTAACTGCTGCTTTGATGTTAGCGGGTGCCGTCGGTGGCACATTTGCTTGGTTTACAAGCGAATCTAATACTGATGTCAATATTACCGCAGGTAAAGTGAACATTTCTTCAGTCGTCAGCGAACTCAAAACCTATTCTTTAGGTGTTGAACAAGCCGCTGGCAAATTCGAAAATGGTGGAACTGCTCTTTTAGAAGGACAAACCATCACATTAGATAAAATGACTCCTGGTGACAAAGTCACATTCAAAATTAAAGTCACCAATAATAGCGATGTGAAAATCAAATATCGTGTCGCTTTCCGTAAAACTGGCGCTTTAGGCTCCGCATTAGTCGGGGGAGCTACTGGTGGTGCTTCTGGTTGGACTCCATTAGAAGTTGGCTCTCAAGATATTGATTTATCAGCCTCTATTGAATTACCAGAAAATACTGGTAATGAATATCAAGGCAAAACCGGTCAAGTCACCGTCTTAGTAGAAGCTATTCAAGATAATGGTGTTAAAGCTGTTGCTAATGTCGCTGATTTTGAAAAAGCGATTAATGACATTCCTGCGGAAGGTGGAAATGTTAGCCTCTACTTATCTCAAGATATGACTCTCAGTGAAGTCTTAGAAATGCCTAGTAACGCGAATGTCACCATTTATGGTGATGGAGACACTGTTTTACAAGCCGCTAGTGGTTCTTCTAGAGTAATCAATTTCGATAGCGTAGAAAACACCACATTAACTCTTTCTGGCGTTACACTTAACGGCCCAACTTCTGGAACTTATACAAGAGGCATCAGCTTATACGGCACTAAAGATTGCACCGTCAATTTATCTGATGTCACTGTTAATCAACCTGATTATTATGCGATTAACGTTGCTAGTGGTAATACTGGCACGGTTATCAATGTCGATGGTTCTAATGTGCAAGGTTGGTCCGCATTAAATATTTGGTCAGAAGGCGTTACTGTCAATGTTAGAGACTCTGTTTTAACAGGTGTTAATAATCATAGTGGTACATCTAATGCTTTCTCCGCGATTGTCTTTAATGCCGGTGCGAAGAATAGCAAACTCAATTTAACCAACACTGTGGTTAACACTATTCAAAACGGTGACCAAACCGAATCCTTCTTTAGAACAAGTGATTCCGGTATTGAAATTACTTCCACAAATACCACATATAACGCTACAATCGCTAGCGAAAACGAAACCTATTCTTATGCTTCTATCGAAGAAGTTTTAGATGAAAATGGTTATGTTAGATACAACAAGGATAATGCTTATTCCGGTACTGCTAGTATTGGTTTCGGTCAATATTTCTTAGAACAATCTTTCGTTAATGAAACAATGGTTAGCGAAGTATCTAGCGAATACTATCTTCCTGCCCTCGCTAAAGAAATAGCGGAAGAATGGGAAACTGGTTATTCTATCAGTTCCACAAAAGTGAACGGCAAACAATTTGCCCTCGCTGATTATGTAGCTTAATTTAGGAGATAAATAATATATGAAAAAGAAAATTATTCTTACATCCGCTCTTACAGCCGCATTGATGTTAGCCGGTGCTGTCGGCGGAACATTCGCTTGGTTTACAAGTGAAGCCAAAACAGATGTCAGCATTACTGCTGGTACAGTTAAAGTTGAATCCGCAGTGGAATTAGCAGGCGCTTATTCTTTAGGCGTTGCTCGCACTGATGGTACATTCGAAAATGGTGGCACCTATAAATTAGAAGGCGCCCTATTGAAATTAGAAAAGATGACTCCAGGTGATTCTGTTGTCTTAAAAGTCGTGGCTTCCAATGCCTCTGATGTTAACATCAAATGGAGAATCAAAGCCAATAAGAGTGGCGAATTAGCCTCTGGATTACAATTTAAAGTTTTCTCTGATGCCGAATTAACCACAGAAGCTACCGGTTTAGGTGTTTGGTCTGAACCAACCACAGAACAAAACTTAGGTACATATTATGTGCAAATCGCTTTACCAGAAGAAGCCAGTAATGAATATCAAGGCAAAACCGCTCAAATCGGTTTAGTCGTGCAAGCTGTCCAAGGCAATAAAGCGACACCTGCTGATCTCGTGGTGAATGATACTGATAAGACTGTCTCCATCGGTTCTACTGATGGTTGGCAAGAATTTGCCGCAAACGTCGATAGTGGCAATGCTTATAATGGTTATACTGTCTCATTAGCTGCTGACTTAGACTTCGCTGGTCAAGAATTCGAAGATGCTGGTTATTATCGTTCTTCCGTTTCCTTTAAAGATGGAACAGAAGTTTTTGCTGGTCAAGCATTCGGTGGAAACTTCAACGGTAATGGTCATACCATTTCTAATATCACTAAGACTTATGATGTCGACTATGGCGAAATCGCCGGTGTCTTCCCATATCTCGGTAGTGGTAATGCCACAAAATTAGAAAATGTTAAACTCAAAAACATCAAATTCTTAAACGCTTATAAAGCTGGTGGATTTATCGGTAATGGTGGTACACGTGGCTACACATTAGAAAATGTCAGTGTCGAAAACGTGGAAATCGAAACCGTTCGTCAATCTGGCGGTATTGTTGGTGCTTCTTATGGTACTGAATTCAAAAATTTAAGTGCCAAGAACGTGAAAATTACCGCTCAACCATATACTTATGTATTTAAGAATAAGACTGATGATGGCGATAAGATTGGTGGCATTATTGGTTTCAACCAAAATGACTCTGGCTTAGATATCACCAATTGTACAGTCGAAAACGTCGAAATAGTCGGTTACAAAGATATCGGTGCTATCGCTGGTTACTTTGGCACTAATAGAGCAACATATGTCCAAGTTTTCAAAGGTAATGTTGTCAAAGGTACAATCAAACTTACTGCTGATCAAAAAACACATCATTATGAAGACGCAACCGCTCGTGTTGATGGTGCTGATTCCTCTAACACCAACTTCTACGGAGCATCTGATTTACACATCAAAGGCGTCGGCCGTGTCGGTGGTAAATCTACTCACGAAGAAAGTGAATATGTCGATGCAGATGTCTCTGCCGCAACATATACCGTCAATCTTCTTCGCTAATAAAAATTAGGAGAATATATATATATGAAAAAGAAAGTAATTATTTCCGCCGCTCTCACAGCCGCTTTAATGCTCGCTGGTGCTGTCGGTGGAACATTCGCTTGGTTCACAAGCGAATCAAAAACTGATGTCAGCATTACTGCTGGTACAGTCAAAGTCGAAACAGCCGTTGAATTAGTCGGTGCTTATTCCTTAGGCGTGGCCCGTACTGATGGTACATTCGAAAATGGT
>JAEEHE010000121.1 GCA_016280685.1 Caryophanales bacterium | reverse complement strand
TCGTCGTTTTATGGCGGATTTTGGTTATGGTGTCGCTGTGACAGAAATGGTCAGTGACATGGGATTAATCTACGGAAATGAAGAAACTAAGACTTATGTAACTTTTGATAAGAGCCAAAATCCTATCGGTGTGCAATTATTCGGAAATGACCCCGAAACTTTTAAAAAAGCTGCAAAAATCGCTTTAAATATCAATAATAGCATTGCATTTTTTGACGTTAATATGGGTTGCCCTGTACCTAAAGTGGTTGACCATGGTTCCGGTTCTAAATTGATGCAAAATCCTAAATTATGTGGTGATATCATTAGAGCGCTAAAAGAAGTTACTGATCTTCCTATAACTGCGAAGATTAGATTGGGTTGGGATAATAATTCCATTAATTATTTAGAAGTTATTAGTGAGCTTGAAAAAGCTGGTGTTGATATGATTGGCATTCACGCTAGAACGAAGAAGGAGCTTTATACAGGTCGACCTCATTTTGAATTGTTAAAAGACTTACGTTCAAAGATGAATGTTCCTTTAGCGGTGTCAGGCAACATATTTACTTTAGATGATGCTATTAAAGCATTAGAAATTACTGGTGCTGATGCTGTTATGGTAGCTAGAGGTGGTGTAGGAAATCCGTTCCTATTAAAACAAATCAACCATTATTATGAAACTGGCGAGAGATTAGAATCTCCATCTTTATTAGACCAATTAAAATGGTGTTATGAATTGGGCAAAATGATTGTAGAAGAAAAAGGGGAAGAAAGAGGAATGAGAATATATCGTTCCATTGCATCCAAATTCTTAAACGGTTTCCCCAATTCTAAAGAATATAAAGTTAGATTAACAACTGAATTAGTCGATTTAAAATCTCTAAAGAAGATATTAGATGATTACGCTAAAGAAAACGATATTGAATTTTGACTATAAAAATTCAAATTATTAAAGTATACTATTTAGGCAAATGTGAGGTGTTTATATGGATAACAAACAAGTATTAAACGATCAAGAACAAGCTAGAAGAGATAAGCTCGATAAATATAGAGAATTAGGTATCGATCCTTTTGGAAAAGCTTATAAAGTTTCTCATCACGTTAAAGATATTCGTAAATTATGTGAAAAGAAAACTGCTGCTAGTTTAGATAAGATGAATCTCATCGTTTCAGTAGCGGGAAGAATCATGGCTATCAGAAGAATGGGCAAGGCTTCATTCGTTAATATTCAAGATAAAACCGGTAATATCCAAGGCTATATTGGTATTGATGTTGTAGGTAAAAAATCCTATGAAGTTTTCCGCTTGGCAGATATCGGTGATATCGTCGGTTTAAAAGGTCGTGTTATGATGACTAGAACTGGCGAATTAACTATCCGTGTTGAAAAATATACTCACTTAACAAAATGCTTACATCCTCTTCCAGAAAAATTCCATGGTTTAACTGATGTGGAAGAAAGAAGTAGAAGAAGATACTTAGACTTAATCGTTAACGATGATTCACGTAAGGTTGCTTTTGCTCGTCCTAAAATCGTTAGAGAGATTCAACATTTCTTAGATGAGAATGATTTTGTGGAAGTGGAAACATCTATTCTTAATCCTATTTTAGGTGGTGCTTCTGCTAGACCATTTGTCACCCATCATAATACGTTAGATAAAGACTTTTACCTTAGAATTGCTACTGAATTGAACTTAAAACGTTTAATTGTTGGTGGTATGGAAAGAGTGTATGAAATCGGTCGTTTATTTAGAAATGAAGGTATGGATGCTAGCCATAATCCTGAATTTACTTCTATCGAGATCTACCAAGCTTATTCTGACTTAAGAGGTATCGGTGCTTTAACTGAAAGAATGATTAGAAAAGTAGCGAAGAATGTTACCGGTTCTGCAATCGTCAATTACCAAGGTGTTGATATCGATTTCAAATCACCATTTAGATGGATTTCTATGAATGATTTAATCAAAGAAAAGACCGGTATTGACTTTGCTTCTATCACCTCATTTGAAGAAGCGAAAGCCCTCGCGGATAAATATGAAATTCACCTTGATAAATTTAAGAATACTGTAGGTTATGTTATGAATGAATTCTTTGAGGAATTATGCCAAGACGAACTCATTCAACCAACATTTGTTTATTCCTACCCAATCGAAGTTTCTCCATTAACCAAGAAAGGTAAAGATCCTCGTTTTACAGAAAGATTTGAATTATTTGTAAATGGGCGTGAACTCGCGAATGCCTATAGCGAATTAAATGACCCAATCGACCAAAGACAGAGATTCATCGATCAACTTAAAGCAAAAGAATTAGGCGATGATGAAGCTAGTGAAATGGATGTCGACTTTGTAGAGGCTCTTGAATATGGTATGGCTCCTACAGGCGGTGTTGGAATGGGCATTGACCGATTGGTAATGTTATTAACCAATCAACCTCAAATTCGTGAAGTTATTCTCTTCCCCACAATGAGAGATAGATAGAAATGGGACATATGTCTCATTTTTTCTTTTGTTCGCTTGCATTATCGTACGTGTATAGGTATAATCTTAATGCTTTTTAAAGCAATTACTCTCTGCTATGTAAATAGCCAGAAGTCCAAAGGGAGGTACGAAAATGCGCAAATACGAATTAATGTACATTTTGAGAGCCGACTTAGATGAAGCCGGTCGCGATGCCGCCAAAAAAGAATTAGCAGACCTCTTAGTTGCTAATGGTGCAACATTAGGTAAAGTTGATGAAAGTTTTGGTTTACGCGATCTCGCTTATCCTATCGATGACGAAACCAAAGGTTACTATGTCGTCGTTAAAGTCTCGGCTGAACAAACTGCATTAGATGAATTCACCCGTAAAGTTCGTCACAATGCAAAAGTATTAAGATTCTTTATCGTCGCCGATCAAGAATAAGGAGGATTATCATTTATATGATTAATCGTGTAATTTTAGTGGGTCGTTTAACCGATACCCCTGAACTCAAAACCACCAATTCTGGTATGTCTGTTTGTTCATTTACTATCGCTGTTGATGATCGCAAAAGAAATCCTGATGGCACAAAGAATACAAATTTCTTTAACTGCACAGTGTTTCAACAACAAGCTGATAATTTGACCAAATTCCTCAGAAAAGGTGCATTGGTAGGCGTCGATGGCCGTCTAAGCCAACGTAGATTCACCCGTAAAGATGGAACCAAAGGTTCTGTCGTCGAAATTATGTGTGATTCCGTTCAATTCTTAGAACCAAAATCTAAAGGTGAAGGTGAAGAAGCTGTCTCTTTCGAAAGTGACATTCCTGAACAAGATGATTCTAATAAGAATCTCGACACATTAGATTTGCCAGGCGATGATCTTCCATTCTAATTAGAAAGGAAAACAATATGGCATTTAGAAAAGTTAGACCACATAAAAAAGTTTGTGTGTTTTGCAAAAATAAATCTAAATTTATCGATTACAAAGATATCGAAACATTAAAAACCATGATTACCCCTAACGGAAAGATTTCTCCACGTAGAGGTACTGGTACATGTGCAAAACATCAAAGAGAATTAGCCGTTGCTATTAAAAGAGCAAGATTCATGGCTCTTCTCCCATACGTTGAAGACTAATTCAATGTTGTAAAAAGACGAAACAATCGTCTAAAAAATGTAAATTAAGTCGTCCATTGTGGCGGCTTTTTTTGTGTTAAATCGGTCTGTAAATTAATTCCAAAGCGCAAAATATCATAAATTGCGTTTTAGAATTGCGTTTTGGAAAAAATATAATTATCTCTAAAATTCTCATTATTTCATTTTTCTATTTCAAATATTGAACTATATTTAATTCCTTATATTAAAGAAATATAATGAAAAAAACAAAAGAGGAGAATTTTATGAAAAATAAAAGAAAGAATCTTTTAATCGTTTCTCTTGTCAGCGCATTAGCGTTTTCTTCTGCTGTGACAATCACTTTGTTGAATAACAAACATATAAAAATTACATCAGCAGATGAATGCGACCACGTTGGCAATCATTATGCCGCTAAAGAAGCGACTTTTGATGAAGCCGGTTATGATGAATTCTATGTGTGCTGCAAATGCCATAGTGTTTTTCTAGATCAACCAGAAGTAGGTACTTTTTCAGAAGATGGTTCTTTAATTGGTGGTGTTAACGAAGGACACCCAGCTTATATTGCTCCAGTCACAACTTGGGAAGAAAGAATCATGCAAAGTGGTGGCGTCTTTAACACATATGTCGGTGGTGTTATTAAGAATATAAAAGCCAACCGTGCGAATGATTCTATGTCATTTAGAGTTGGTAAAGATCCCGCTTCTGAAGAACAAGCAGATGTTCAAGCTATTATTAGTTTCAGTAATAGATTATTAAAACTCGCTAAATCTGAAGGAGCTACTGCTCTTGCATTTGATTTAGTCGTTGATGAAGCTTTATTTGGAAGAAATCCAAACTACTATGCTGCTATTACATCTAATTCTAACTGGATGATTAACTATGATGAAGCTGCTCGCGATTTAACTCAAAAACATTCATATCAAATCGATTTAACAAAATATGATTTTGATGGTGATGATGCTAATGCAAGCTTTGATTTCTATTTAAGAGATAGCGCTTTTGGTGGACATAATTCACTTCCAGCGAATGTTACTTTAAGCAATCTCACATTTGTCAATTCTATTGATAAAATGTTTAATTCTAAAGGTGCTGTTCACAATTATTTCACAATTGAAAGACGTAACGATGTTAATGGTAATAACAAAAATGTTCCAACTGACATTACCGCTTTAGATACAGAAAATAAAGCATTCGAAATGGCGGATTGCCAAACATTCCATATTGGTCTTCCATTTTTTGAATTATTAAGAAGTATTGATGGTTTCGGTTCATTATCATTCAAAATGAGACCGAATAATCAAGAAGAAGTTAATGCATTCTGTACGATTAGAACTCCAATTAGTGAAACTGGAAATCCCTACGTTTTACAAAATAAAAATAAAGCTGAAGATGGTTCTCTTGAAGTTGTCTTAACAAAAGAATTTGTTGATGATACAAAGAATCTAGAATTCTTGTGGCGTGATTATGATGGTACAGTTAATTTTAGATCACAAGGTGCAAGATTCTATGATTTCCGTATTGTTACAACTGGTTATGACACAATGTTTGATAGCATTGACAATTTGAAAGCCATTTTCACAGCTCAACCCGGAACAAATCTTACTCTCCAAGCAGATTTAGTTAATAGGGTTATCACATTAGATGGAACACATAGTGTTCATATCTCTAATGCCTTCCTTACATCCGCTCTTAAAGCTGGCAAAACTAAAATGATATTCCACTTACATTCTGATACTGAAGGCCTCGGCAGATTAACTGTTGTTTCCGATGGTGTAACATCTGAAGAAGCCATCGCAAAAGGATATCAAGCTAACTGGGCTATTGGTTTCACCGCTGTAGATACAAATGATACGGATATCACAATTGACTTAAATCATTTAGTTGAATTCCCAACCTTATTCTATAAGCTCGAACCTCAAAAATCAGACTTTAGTGGTTTTGCTGCTGAACAAGTGATGTCAAATATTAGATTTGAATAATCATTAATTTATATTAAATATAAAAGTCGTCCTTACTGGGCGACTTTTTTATTGTATCAGTTAATTTATTAATTAAAGATTAGATTTGTCATTATGGCGTTTTCTAAACTTGTGTTAACGCCGCCATATGCGTCCGCATCACGAGAGACGAGTTGTATATCGTAACAGCTATTGAATTTATTAGACCTTAGAATGATATGAATGACATTATTGTTGATATAGAATACACCAGCAGAGTCATAGGAAACATCGGTATTATTTGGTCCACCAAACCAACATGTGACGATTGATTTAACTTCACTTTCATTAGGAATAATTAAATCAAATTCGATGGAAGAAACACCTGATTCTATCATTTCCGCAATCAAAGCATGATTAAGACGCATAGTGCAGTTAACGAAGGAAATAGTGGCGTTTTCATTTTCTAAATTATATAAAGCAATTCCGCTAATATATTTAGATAAGAGATTTCTAGTAAAAAGCATTTCTTCATAAGAAGACTTGATAAATTTTAAAGTGATAGTGAGGTTCTCAACTTGTCCGTATTGTCCAGCATCATCTTGCGAACCATCATAATTTTCGTGAGAAGTCATCATGGCGATATTCTTATCATTATTGTCTAAATCGATAATGGCGGATCCTCCACCTACGAGAATGCGATGGTTATAATCAACTTCTTCATCGCTACCACTCTTAAAGACGTACATATTATGATTATTGCCTTTGATGGATATTCTCACTTTAGAATAGCTTTTTTTCAAAGCGTCTTTCATGCCACCAAAAAGAATTCTTGTCCAGTTGTAAGAAATATTTTTCAAAGAATAAGTAACAACATTATTTGTTGAATAAATAAGAGAAATATCATCATTTTGCACGGTTTTTAATGTAGAAAAACTCGATAATTGCAGATTAGAAATAGTAACTCTTGCGGGTAAATTATTATCCGCACCTAAACCTTGGTAGTCTCTAATCTTGAATACACAAGTAGAGCCCTCTTTAAATTTGTTAAGAGGAATTAAGATATTATTTCCGACATGACTTTGAGTGTAGAATTCTTCCCATGTCATCGTGCCTGAAGTAAAGCATACAGTATAAACAGCTTCAGTAGAATTTAAACTAGTTGCATTGATATTTAAGGAGATACCGCTATAACCATGGTTTAACAAGAAACTAATATAGTTGGAGGTAAAGACAAAACCACCTTCTGTGACATTAAATGTGGCTTGCCCATTTATAGCGTCAAGCGTTAAGTTTGTTGTGCCTTCGATATATTTATTAAATATTGTGTTATTAGAGAATAAGACATTTTTACTATCTTGATGACCGGAAGCATTATAAATATCATCTTTGACATATGTTTCATTACCGGAAATCGGGGTATCAAAGATAATATTTCTTTGATTGTTATAAGCGACTAATTGATCACCTGTATAATAGCTACTATTTTGTGGATAAGATAGTTGCGATAGGTTTTCCGAACCATCGACATCGCCACGATAATAATTGTTAGTGATATGGTTGGCAAATTGTGAAATGTTTTCCGTATTGATGGGGTCGTGCATCATGATAACACCATGTTGCGTTAAATTATTTGCTGTTACATTGATGACATTGTCATGAACATCCCAAGAAGAACTGCCTTCATCTAAATAGATGCCACCATTCATGAGATAATTAACTTCAATGTAGTTATAAGATATTTCATTGAAGATTTCATTTAATTGATTAGGGAAGTTACCTAAAACATAAATACCTCCGCCATCATGGAAGGCGCTATTCATAACATTGCTAATGCGGTTATAAGAAATATGATAGCGACCATGACCATATGTGGATTGATTGTTTAACCAACCCCATCCTGCGGCAATTCCGCTATATCCGCCATTATTAATAGTGTTGTTTATGATATCTAATCCGTCAACATAGGCAGCGCAAATACCGGGACCACCTTTATAGAAACGACCAAAGTTATCGATGACATTATTTTCAATATTGATGTTTTGCGGAATCTCACCAAATAAATGGCTTGAAGGATGGCCAACATATATAGCACCAGAGCCAGAACTAATAATCTCATTATTATATAATGTGATATCTTTACTAGCAGTGTTAATATGTACTCCGATATTGCTAGAATTCTTGAAAAGACAATTAGTGAATTGAGTTCTTTCACTTTGAACTTCAACCATACCACTCATCAAACCACTTGATTGTGTCGCAGGATCGAGGAACCAAGATGTTTGCATTTCAAAGAATCCGACTTCTAATGGTCTAGCATAATTGCTTCCGTTAAATGTAATGCCGTCAAAGGTAACTTCATCAACGAGGTTTTCTGTAGAGAGAACAGTTTCAACTTTAGGAATGATGAAAGTGTCACTATTAATCGAAGAGGCATTTTCTGGTTTGTAATATAGGTAACCATCAGTCTTTGAATAATACCATTCGCCAACCTCATCTAGGAAAGATAAATTATCTTGCAAATAGCCTTTAATTTCAGTAGTGGAAGTGGGTCTATAAGAAACGCTTGTGTCATAATAGATATATTGCCCATTTGTGTCTAAATTTAAGGTAAAAGTGACAGTAAATACGCCACTTTTGCTGTATGATTCCACAACGCCTATGCATTGTGCCCATCTTTCCAAAGTGACGATTTCACAAGTCCCTTCCATGGAAGAGAGATCATATTGTGACTTCTTAAAAGAAATCTTTCTATTATCATAGGAATAGGTGAAAGTTAAATCATTAGTTCTCGCTAGAGTTTTAGCTTCTCCATTAACAATTAAAGATGAGAACTTATCGAGGTTAGTTCCGATATAAGTGCGATAGATACCATTTTGATAAGAAGCCCAATTACCTTTAGCGATTTCTTCCCCGCCATAAATAGTAGTGTGGTCACCGAGTATTCTAATAGGAGTATTATTCTTTCTTGAACCTGAGAAAGATAATGATTCATTTAAGTTTATTGAACCTGAAGGAAGATTAATCAATATTTCATTAAGATTATCTAATTGTGATTCATTTAAGTTGATCGCATGTTCATATGCGCTTTGAATATTATTGAGATTTAAAGATTTGACATCTATGACATATTTATCATCTTTTATTTCTGAAACAAACGTTCCACTCATATCTGGGTTAGCACTAGGTGAACAGGAATATCCTATTTCTATATTAGAAATATCAATTTCTTCTCCAGATAAGTTACTGATTTGGAAATAAGATGGATTGTCGTTATTAAAGCTATATAATTGGCCAGAGGATAGTTGTGTTTGCACAACCATATCATCTTCCGAGCCATAGGAAATATTTAATTTAGCGTTATTGTTACTAGAAAAATCAATGCTGATATATTTTAAGCCATTAATCGCATCGACATTTTTTAGATAACCACTGTGAGAGATTTTATGCCAGTGGGAACTAGAAGATAATCCTTGATGGGCAAAGCGAACTAGACCACCTCTTCTAGTGTAAGCATTAGAAACGCCATCACCTAAATCTAATTTATTTGATGTTGAAGAAAAAATCATAGAATATGGTGATGTAGGAATTCCTTCGCCAAAGACTGTTTGACTTAATAATCTATGATCAATTAAAGTGCCGAAAGTAATACCGGAAAATGAAACCGCTATTGCGGAAATAAGAACGCATATTCTCTTTTTAGTAAAAACCATGTTTTCATTATAACAAAGGCAAAAATAAATAATATAACCAAAAAGGGATTATTATTTATCAAAAACACAAATATTATTAACTGATTTAAAAACGTTATATCACTTTGCTAAAATATAGACATATTAATAAAGGATTATTAAATATGAAAGACTATTTCAAAGATTTAATTTTTTACGAAATCTATCCCACTTCTTTTTATGATTCTAATGGTGATGGAATTGGTGATCTCAATGGTATTAAAGAAAAACTAGATTATGTTAAAGATTTAGGATTTAATGCTATATGGATTAATCCATTTTATAAATCTCCATTCAAAGATGGTGGATATGATGTTAGTGATTTCTTCGATGTCGATTCTCGCTTTGGAACTTTAAAAGACTTTGATGCGATGATTAAAAGAGCCCATGATTTAGGAATTAAAGTTATCATCGATTTGGTCGCGGGACACGCAAGTAATGAAAACCCTGTCTTCTTAAAAAGTGCGGAACCAAAAAGAAATGAATATTCTGATCTCTTCATATGGACCGATTCCGCTTGGACTGTTTCTCGTGATATAGACATTATTAGAGGTGTCTATGATAGAGATAGTGGATACGCCGTCAATTTCTTCGCTATTCAGCCAGCCTTTAATTATGGCTTTAATGAGATTAACGCTCCATGGCAAATGTCTTATAAAGATGAGAGAACTTTCTTAGCGAGAAACTACTTATTAGATATTATGAGATTCTGGCTGAAGAGAGGAGCGGATGGTTTCCGTGTAGATATGGCCTCTTCTCTAGTCAAAAATGATGATTGGAGAGAAAAGACCGCAACTATTGAAGTGTGGCATTATCTATTCGGTAAAATTAGAAAAGAATTCCCGGATTCCATATTTGTTAGTGAATGGGGATATATTCCTTCATTACCATTTAAAGCCGGTTTTGACGGTGATTTTATCCTTAATAGTGGTGAAAATATATACACTAGAATGGTCTTTTATGATGATAGATTCTTCGATGGATTTGAAGTCGACCGTGCTCTAGAAGTGTTGAAGAGAGATTTGGATTATGCCAAAGAATATAATTCTTTTATCTCACTTATTTCTGGTAACCATGACACGGTGAGAATTGCCGGTAAACTTAATGATAAAGAATTAAGAAGTTTCTATATGTTCTTACTTTCAATGCCTGGCATGCCCTTTATTTATGCCGGTGATGAAATCGGTATGAAGACTTCTAATCTCACATCTAAAGATGGTGGCTATGGTAGAACCGGAAGTAGAACCCCCATGCAGTGGAATAAATCTAGAAATGGTGGATTCTCTAACACTAAAGGGGAATTATATCTTCCCACAATGCTTGCGAATAAGAATAATGTCGAAGATAGTCTTAAAGATGAGAAGTCCCTTTTGAATTATATTAAAAAGTTGATCTCTATAAGAAAACAATACGATGATTTACGTAATAACGAAGTAGAAATAAATAATGATAATGGTTTAGTGTCCATTAAGAGAAATAAACTCGTTCTTTATATGAATATTAGCGATAGAGTGATTCCCTTAGATGAAAGCAAAGTCATCATTCATTCTGGAGATAATAAAAAAGAGTTATCTGATAAAGAATCAGTTTTGATGTTTTTATAGATAAAAAAGATATGACAGAAATACAAAAGTATTTATTATCGCAAAAAGATCAAAAATACCGTGATTTTACTTTACCTCTAATTCCGAATGTTGATGAAAAAACCTTTATCGGTGTGCGTTTACCCATCATCAAGAAATACGCGAAAGAATTAGATGATAAGGAAAGAGATGTTTTTCTTAAAGAACTACCTCATCAATATCATGAGGAAAATATCTTACACGCTTTAATTCTTTCCAGTATCAAAGATTATGATTTCTTTATAGAAAAAGTTGATGCTTTTCTTCCTTATGTTTCTAACTGGTCCACTTGTGACACGATATGCAATAAACACTTATATAAGCATTTAGATAAATTAATTTCTGTCATATATGATTGGCTTAAAAGCCAAGAAATATATCGTGTCAGATATGCGGTGAAGTGTTTGATGAATTATTATCTAGGCGATGAATTCAAAGAAGAATATCTACTAAAAGTAGAAGAAGTTAAATTAGATGATTATTATGTCAAAATGATGATTGCTTGGTATCTTGCTACAGGACTAGCGAAGAACTACGATTCTTTTGTCAAAGTTATCGAAGAAAAAAGATTTGACAAGTTTATCCACAATAAAGCTATTCAAAAAGCGGTGGAGTCCTATCGCGTCAGTGATGAACATAAACAATATCTCAAGAAATTAAAAATATAAAAGAGAGGTGTCTAGGAATGGAAGTTATCTTATTTGATAAAAAATATTTTAATCAAACTGCTGAATTACTCTCTTTGTTTCGCGTTCAATTAAGAAAATTTAAAGGTCTTGAAACTGATCCAGACCTCGATAATGCAAAAGATGAACTAAATAGCTTTGTTAATGACGAAAACTATCCGATTTATTTATGCGTGGAAAAGGAACAAATTATCGGTTATATGATTTTAAAAGTCGATGGTGTGATTTGGGTAGAGCAACTATTCGTGAGTGAAGACTATCGTCGAAAAGGTGTGGCCTCTCTTCTATTCTCTAAAGCAGAAGAAAGATCAAAAGAAATTGGAGAAGATACATTGTTCAATTATGTTCATCCGAATAATGAACCTATTATCAAATTCTTAAAATCTAAAGGCTATACAGTATTAAATCTGATTGAAATAAGAAAACCATTTAAGAACGAAGAAACAAAAACAATTATTAAAATAGGTAATAACGAATTCGATTATTAAAATAAAAGAGCCCAATCCACTAAATTCCAGTAAAGTGTCGGTGAGGCTCCGTTCTTCTGGTTATATTATAGCAAATTAAAATAAAAGAGTCTCCATGGCTACATAACCCAAGTGCTTGTGAGGACTCCGTTCTTCTGGTTATATTATAACAAAATGTAAAGAATGTGAACTACTATGTCTAAAGAAACCATTTCCAAATTGACAATTAGAAAAGATACCGAACATTATATTCATAGTGAGAAAGAAAAAGACTTTATCAAAGATTGGATTCTCCGTAGTCTATTAGAAGAGAAATAAGAATGAACTGCAAATTGATTAAGTTAACAAAAGAATATGAAAAGCCTCTTGGCGAGATGATTGAGGAATGGAAATTAGATCAAGAAATCAATCACACAAATCGTTCTCCTTGGGCTATTTTTAAGAATGATTATCGGGATTTTGCATACTATTTAGAACATTTAGATTATATAGTTCCTGATGGAAAACATGTTCCGGGCACAACATTATTTCTCTTGGATGTTGATAGAAATAGACTTATCGGTGCGGTCAATATCCGTCATTATTTGAATGATAACCTCCTTAAAACTGGTGGTCATATTGGCGATGGCATTAGACCAAGTGAAAGAAGAAAAGGCTATGGCACAGAAATCATTAGATTAGCTTTAATAGAATGCCAAAAATTAGGAATTGATAAAGCGCTTATCACTTGCGATAAAGATAACATTGGTTCTAAGAAAGCTATTATGAAAAATGGTGGTGTTTTAGAAAACGAAGTAGTGGAAGATGATGGTAGTATCGTTGAACGCTACTGGGTGACTATTAAAAAATAATGATCCTATCTATAATAAGTTTATGAAAAAAATTATCAGTGTATTATTACCCATTAGTTTGATTAGTGTCTTGTCTTTTTCTATTGCGGGTTGCAATCAGTCTAAAGAATTAGATTTAAGAGATGAGACAATTAGGAAATTCGTCTCTGCGAAAAAAGAAAAGACAATTTGTGAAATTCTCACTTCATCTATTGGGCAACACGATCAACAAGCAGGTTTTATTACCGTAGGGAAAGATCCTGAAAATGATTTTAATATGTATGAAATAGAATTATCGGAATATGAAGATTATAAAGATTCATTTAAGATGGTTTCTTTTTTTAATCCTGTCCCTACATTTGGTGCGATTCCTGGTCGAACTTATTATTATCGTATCAATGAATATAACGATCCGAGCAATTATGTGAAGACCGGTAAAATTACCACAAAAAAAGAACCTGGTACTTTTTATACGGTTGACGGCATGAATAATGTTAGAGATTTAGGCGGATGGAAAGCGGAAGGCGGAAAGAGACTAAACTTTGATAAAATCATCCGTGGTGGTAAGCCTAATTATTACGACAACACACCCGCTTATAGTGATAAGGGACGCGCTGTTTTGATGGATTCTTTAAAAATTTATGGGGAAATTGATTTAAGAAATGAAAATGATAATTTTGGTCAAACCCTCAATATCTTTGATGAGACTTATCCTTATTTAACAGTCGCCTTTATGGTGGATTCGGAAATCTTGCCTGATTTCCAGCAGAATAATCCTGTACCGAGAAAATATAATAAGAACGCTCCGATATTCATTAAGAAGATATTCTCATTCCTCGCGGATGAATCTAATTATCCTGTTTATATCCATTGCAATGCCGGTGCGGATAGAACTGGCACCGTCTGCATGCTCATTGAAGGTGTATTAGGTTTATCGGTGGATGATATTTATAAAGATTTTGAATTAACATCTTTTTCTCCCTATGCCAAAAGATGGAGAAGTAGCATCGATTATGAGACATTGTCGTTTGATAAATCCGGTGTTATGCAAGATGATTACAATAATTATGTGGCGATGGGTAAATGCGTCGATTCCTTATGGAGGACCTATGCGCCTAATGGTAGCTATCAAGAAGCGGTCACTAATTATTTAAAAACTGTTTGTGATGTCACCGATGATGAGATTAGTTCTCTAAAGAATATAATGTTAGAAAAGTAATAACTTTTTTGCTTTGTTCAGTAAACAAATAAACACAAATAGTAAACACAAATTTGTTTTTGATATATCAAAGATAAAATGTTTACGAAAAACATATTTCCTTATTACTTTTATATAGTTTATTTTGAGTTTATCGAGGTATTCTATATGAAAAGAGGAAGACTAATTACTTTCGGTGTAGTTTTTACTACATCATTATTGATTGGTATTTTTGCTTCATTTGCGAAGATCAATTCTCAATCATTCTTTAAAAAAGTTGACGCTGATACATATTCAATGACTTTGAATAATAGCGCTTTTTCTTCTTCTAATTTAACTACCTCATATCAAGAATTAGTCACACAATCTTTTCCTAAACAAGACGCTCCTACTGTGAATTATTATCTAGCAAAGAAAGATAGTAACAATAATCTAGTTCTTTCTCCTCGAGGAAGAATTTATAACTATAGTAGTTCCGCTACTTACGAAGGAAGAGTCACTAATGCCGTCTCTATTTCCGTCACTTTTAGTGGTGGTCGTTTATATGTTCAAGAAGGCATCGCTGGAGATAATAAAGTCTATGATGATAATAAAATTTATCTCACCAGTGGTGTCACCGCGAATTTCCTCTCTCATCCGAATTATTTCATGATTAATAATTTAGATGCTGCAACAACAATTACGAGCATCACTATTTCCTATACATGTACGGAAGCGGGTTATACATACGAAAGATTAGGAAAAACATATAACGCGAAAGCCCAAGATGGCACAGTTTATACACTAACGAGAAATGGTAATAGTGTTACTTTAAATAATTTAACAGGCACAATTTCTATAGATGGCAGTGGTTATTTCACCATGGCATTATCAAATAATTCCTTCATTTATAGCGGTAAAGTCAGTTCTGATTATCATTCTTTAGAAGTATTAAATATCTCTGGTAGTAACGCTCCAGAAATCACTTTATTCAATAGAGTCTATATCATGGAAGACTTTGAACAATATGGTTCTACAGGCTCCGGATATACAAATGACGCTACTAATTTATATAGTGCTACCGGTCTAAGAGCGAATTATTACGCCGACTATGGCGGTGGCGGTTATAAAACTTGGATTAAGAGTTCTAGTTTTGACTGTGCGATATCTTCTGATTATTTGAATCTAACCACCTCTATGAAACATAGCGGTAATAAAGCTGCCACCATTAAAGGTTGGAGCGGTGGATGGACGAGAATTTGGAGCATCGACGCTTTTAATCAAAATCAACACTTTAATTTTGGTAAAGGTAATCGTTTCTCTTTCTACACTCATGGGGCGTATACCAATACCACTTGTACAACTGCCTATAGTGGTGATGTTATTTTAAGAGCCCAAGTTTATTATCAAAACTTTGAATTAACCGATAGTAATAGAAATAGCGCTACCTAT
>JAEEHE010000120.1 GCA_016280685.1 Caryophanales bacterium | reverse complement strand
TCAATTTAGCATCCCACATTCCTTCTCTTATGGTTTATCAGGTTTTGGAAATGCTGCCACTGCGTTAATTAAAAAAGGATTTAAGATTCCTTCCTATGCCGTCATGAGAGGTAATACTAGCAGTGAGACTTATGGTTATTATACTATTGACAAAGACTACTTCGCGACATTAAATGATACATCTCCTCGTTCTGAGGGCTTGAGGGATTGGACTTTAACGGAATATAATCCTCGTAATGTGACAGCGACTAGTATTTATTCCTATGTTGATGAACCAAACGAATTTTTGACTTTTAATCTTTCCGGTGGTGGTTTAGATTATCCGACTGCCTCTGGAGAAGGCAATTTCCATTTATCTCTCGATCAAGCTGCTACTTTATTACCGAATTTTAAAGAAAAAGTGCATTTTTATAAGGAAAATGGCGATGATTTACCATATAATATCGCTCATTTAATCACGATTGATTTATGGCAGATTAGTCCTCGTATTTCCGTTGGTATCGATGTTTTACCACAAGCTAAAAAAGTGCATATAGAACCGGGTTTAATCCTTCCTTCTTATGCGAGATATTTAAATGATACTTCTAGTGAAGTTTATGATGGTTTTATTGTTTTAAATGATTTGTTCTTAACCATCGATAGTAGCGCTGTTCATCAGACAGGCGCACAAATACCATGGCTACAAACATATGATAATGTCGGTATTCTCTCTTTATCGAACTTCTACACTTATAATCCATTTGGTAATAATAACGAATTTTTTGTTTTTTGTTTTAACGAAAGAACTGATTATTCTGGTGCTCAAAGTAACCACATCGACCAATCTAAGGTCAAAGATTTATTCTCTAATTTCCAAACTCACTTCCTTGCTTATGATGAAAACAATAATCCTTTAACAGTTTCAATTTGGACTCCTGAGGTTGTTTATAATTATCATTACGAAAATTCTATTTTAATCATGATTCAAAACGCTCCATCAATTCATCATGTCGTTTTGAAAGAAGGATTAATAATCCCATCTTATCATTTAGCAAATGAAGATATGCTTTCTCCATTATATGGAAACTATACATTAGGTCTTCAATATGAACTCACCATTCCGGAAGGCCATTCCCATGTTAAAGACGCTGTTAATGTCTGGGAGTTACCGAAATGTAATGTGGAATATTATGATGAGAACGATAATCTTATCTCATCTTTATCTTCCTCCATTGTTCCTGGTGGATCTTCTAATTTGCCAGTCGCTCCTGAACGTGATGGTTTTATTTGCCATTGGGAAGTTATCTCCCCCACAGATTTAGTGATTGATGAAAATGGTGATTTTACTGCTCCATTAGCAATAGTTACTATTAAATTCAAATTAGTATTAGAAAAGATTTTGGTCTGTGAAATTGAATATTATGATGAAAACGATAATCTCTTTGATGAATTATCCAACACCGTTATTTGTGGTAGCGAATATACTTTAGAGCCTATCATCTCTAAAAAAGGTCATGATGGTTCTTGGATTGTCAAACAACCTAGTGGTTTAGTTATTACAAATAACAAAATCATTGCCCCAAATGAAGAAACAACTATTAAGTTCCAAGCACATTATGAACCGAGAACTTATCTATTATCTTTCTCTATTACTGGTGTAGAACCTAAAGAAGTGGTTTTTGGTCAAAGAATTGGTACTTTACCAGTAGTCCCTGAACGTCCTGGTTTTACTGGTCATTGGATGATTGATGAAGAAGTTATCACTGAAGACACCATTTATAACTACGATGTGAATAAAGTAGCGACAGTTGATTACACTGACCGTTATTGTGTTTTAACATTCAATTCTAATGGTGGTTCCGAAATTGAACCTATCGAGATTTTATATGGCAACGTAATTAGTCGTTTACCAATTCCTATTAAAGATGGATTCTTCTTTACAGGTTGGTTTACCGATGAAACGTTAACTAATAAATTTGAAGAAGGAACAGAAATACTTGATGATTATCTCCTATATGCTGGTTGGGCAAAAGAATGTGTTGTCACATTTGATACAAATGGTGGTTCTTTGATTCAATCTGTTTCTTTAGCGGAAGGAACAAAACTTACTAAACCTACTGATCCGACAAAAGAAGGATATGAATTTGTTTGTTGGACTTTAAATGGTAATGAATATAATTTCGATAATCCTGTAACTAGTAGCATCACTTTAGTGGCAAAATGGAAAGCTAGTGATAAACCAGTTGAACCAAAAGAAAAGAACAATAACAACATTAATGGTGGCGCTTTAGCGTTAATTATCGGTTCTTCCGTTTTATTATTAGGTGGACTCGGATTCCTTGGTTATTTATTATTTAAGAAAAAGAAAGTTCATTAATCAATGTCCGAAATAGTCGTAAAAAATTTAAAAGTAACTTATCAATTAAATAAAAAACAAACAGTTGATGCGATTAAAAATTTAAACGCGACATTTGAAGATGGCAAATTTAACGTCATCATTGGTTTTTCCGGATGTGGTAAATCGACATTATTAAAAACTCTTTTAGGATTATTGCCATTCGAAGGTGAAATCTCTTTAGATGGTGTAGATATCAATGATTATTCCATAGGTGAAAGAAATTTTGCTTATGTCTCCCAAGATATTGTCTTACAACCTCATGTGACGATATTTGATAATATCGCCTATCCTTTAAGGATCAGAGGTATGGAGAAATCATTAATTGTTGAAAAAGTCAACGAACTCGCTAAAGAACTAAAGATTAGCGAATGCCTTTCTCGTAAACCTAAACATATCTCTATCGGCCAAGCACAAAGAGCAGCGATTGCTCGCGCTTTAGTGAAGAATGCTTCTTTCTATTTTTTTGATGAACCTTTTTCTAATTTAGATCAAGAGAATCGTGATAGCGGAAGGTTTTTACTTTTAGAGATTATGAGAAAATATCATTCCAGTGTCATCTATGTGACTCATTCCATTAGAGAAGCTACAGCGTTGGCGGATAAGATATATGTGATGGATGATGGACATTTTATTTTTAGTGGCACTCCCGAAGAGCTATACGAATGTGATGATGATAGAGTAAAGTCGTTAATTGAAGCGGATAAAAATGAATAACTTATATAGCCAAGAAACATACTATAAACTCAAAAAAGACTACAAAAAGTGGCTAATTATTTCTATTTTGCTATTTATTTTTGGCTTATCTTTATTGTTTTTAAGCGCTTTTGTTATCAATCATAAGAATGTTCTTTATATCAAAATAATCGACATTGTTTTAGTTAATATCATCCTATTAGTTGCCGTTTATTTCTTTATTGAATTATTTATCAAAAAGAGAATTAGAAGCCAGTTCTTATATCGCTTATTAACCGTCGAGAGATTTAGTGGGAAGATCAAGATAATCGAAATCAAAAAACCATATTTGGTGAGAAAACATATTCGCGCTTATGAAGTCGTAGCGAAAGATGAAAACGATAAAGAGATGATTTGCTATTTAGAAGAAGACGCTCCTATATCTTTAAATGTTAATGATGAGGTAGAAGTGATTCTCGCTCATAATTTTATCGTTGATGTATTAGGAGAAAAGTAAGATGAAGAAAATTCTTAAGAATATCTTACATTTCTGGTACATCTATTTATTAGTTATTGCCTCGGTTTCTATCGGCGCGATTTATTATTGTGATTTTATCGATATGCCGAGAAAAGAAGAGACGATCTCTCTATTTATTTCTAGTTACACGAATGACTCTAATAAATTGCATTCTTTCTTAAAAGAAAAATCTCCTGATTATCTAAGAGAAATCAATATCACTTTCGTTAATCCTAAAGCTCCAGAATTTGAATATCTCATGGTGAATAAAGGATTAAATAAAGCGGATATGTTCATCCTCACAGAATCATATATTTTTGATTCACTTATCGAGAAACAGTTTTCTCCTTTAAATAAAGAAGTAGTGGAATCTTATTTCACTTATGAAAGCGATGAATCCGGTAAAGGTATCTTAATGCATAAACCCGGTGATCAAGATAACGACTTATACACCTTTAATAGTGAGACTTATAAAGATGAAAGGTTTTATCTTTTCTATCGTGTTAATTCCTTACATATCAAAGGATTAAATGATGCGAAAGTGGATACCGCATTAAGATTTACGAAAGAGTTATTAAATTATGCGTAGGAAGAACATGTATTCCCAAAATACCTTTAAAGAGAGGAATCTACCACATAATAGAAGAGAATTATTCTTCGATATTTTTAAATTGCATTTCTTCTCCTTTGTGAAGATCGGTTTAATCTTATTCGCTTTCGCTATTCCTTTATTCGTTGTCAATTTCTTTAAAGATTATAGTTTTATCATCGCCCATGAAAGCGGTAATTCTAATACGACGATATTAATTACTTGTATCATCATTGAATTCTTCTGTGTTTTATTAATGTTTATTCCCATATCAGGATTAGGCAAGATCTATACGGAATACGCTTGGTTAGAACCGGTCTTCTTCACCAGTGATTTTAAGAATAGTTTCAAGGATAACTGGAAACCGACATTTATATCCGTATTGATGATCGCTATCCTTAATCTTGTTTTTAATTTCATTTATTACTTTGTAAATAATGGTTGGATTATCGCTATCCCATTCGGCTTTAACTTTGTTTTATTCGCTATCTTAATGCATACGATATTTATCAACTTTATCTATACGAACAAATACTTTGATAATTTCAAAGTTGCCTGTTTCTTTTTCTTTAGACATCTTCCTACGACGATTTTGTGCACCGCTTTAATAACTGCATTTAAGATTTATGATTTATTCCAATTTGCCCATATCTATGGCATATTGACTAAATATTTAGTGTTCTTAGTCATCATCATCTTCTTTATGCCATTTATCTTTTTGGGTACACAACTCAACGAGATGAGGATATTTGATAAGCACATCAATAGTGTGAGATTTCCTCATTTGTTAAATAAGGGTTTATATATCGAACCCAAAGAAGATAAAAATAATAAATAGTTTTTGATACACGAAAATATATTTTTAAACTATTCACATTTTTCTTTGTTTTCATCAACTAAAATGTGTTTTTTATTATTTTCCTTTCTCCTTTTCTAAATCTCGGTATTTCACTTTTTGCGATTATTTTTTAAAATAATAATGTTTTAACAGTGTTAGGTTTTATATAAAATAAAATTACAATATTATGAAAACTAAATATCAGTTACACGCAATTCTTAAGAATTCGTCTATTGGCGTAGCAGTTTTTTGCTTCGCTATGTCTTTTGCCTCTTGTTCACAAAGAACATCAGTAAATATTAAAGACTATGGAGTGGTGAAAGCGGATACCAATTTATATAACGCGACAATCAACTCCTTAGTGGCCACAGATATATACGGCCGTGAATTTGATGAAGCGGAAGTCGCTAATAGCGATAAGCAAGTCGGTATGTTTTATTTCGTGTGGCTTGGAGAGCACGAAGATGCTGGTATCTTTGATGTCACTAAGAGCATGAAGACTGCTTCTGGCACAAAAGCTATCTGGTCCAAGATTCATCTTAAAGATGGTAAAGAAGGTTACCAAGCTAGCGATTATGATATCGA
Source organism: Caryophanales bacterium (assembly GCA_016280685.1). The sequence goes on along the minus strand of JAEEHE010000120.1, from coordinate 17,581 downwards.
AGAAGAATTTGATGAAGAGGGTAACCCCATTACTCCGACACCTTTATTCCAATTCCATTTTTTTAGCGAACCATTATATGGTTATTATTGTTCTGATGACCCCTGGTTATTAGCTAGACATGTCGAATTATTAACCATGAGTGGTATCGATTATATTTCTTTAGACTTAACGAATATTTCTATTTATGAAAAGAATGTCACGGCGGTTTTAGAAGCTTTATTAAAATATCAATCTTTAGGTTGGAAAGTTCCTTTGGTGACCAGCTTTATCACCGGCACTGATGTTAGCGCGAACCACCCCCAAAGAGTGCTTAATTTCTATAACACTTTCTTCTGTAATCCTCGATATGACTCATTGTGGCTAAGAGATGAAGATACTCATAAGCCAGTCGTTTCGGTGGATATGTCTAGATATTTTGTAGACTTAAGTCCGATCGTGACCGCGAATTTATCGATTAGAAATTCCATTTGGCCTTTCGATAAAAGTGGTTCGGAATTTGATAATGCCTCTTGGATGGATTGGCAATATCCTCAACGTGTTTATGAAAATCAAAATGGTAATTATATGTCTGTTTCCGTCACTCAACACGTCTCTGGATCATTTGGTATGTCCGTTAATCCTTATTTAAAAGACGATGATAATGTGAGAACTGCCTATGCGGAAAGATATGATGGTTTCGATACTGGTGCCGCCACTAATTACGATAGCAATCGTGGTCGTGGATGGGATTATGAATTAAATAAAAACGTCAAAGAAAACGTCAATAAAGGTACAAACTTAGAAGCGCAATGGAATAATGCTTTAACTAGTGAAAAACCTATTGATGAAGTCTTTGTCACCGGATGGAATGAATGGGTGGCATATAAATTACCAATGAAGACTCTCCATGGTGGTTCTACTGGTCTCGATAGCATCTACGGCAAATATTTCAATAACGTTTCCTTCTGTGATACTTGCGATGAAGAATTCTCCCGTGATATCGAGATGACCAGAGGCGGTTATGGCGATAATTTCTATCTCCAAAATATGCGTTTATCCCGTGAATTTAAATTTAATTCTTCTAAAGTGAAATACGCAGGTAGCTATGCGACTAACGAATTAGAAAATCTCGATTGGGAAAATGCGAGAACCTATTTAGATTTCACTCAAGAAGTCTTCGCGAGAAACTTCGACCGTGCTGATCATCAAGAAGTCTACACAAATAACACTAATAGAAATGATATTAAGCTCACGAGAATGAGCCATGATAAGAATAATCTTTATATTCAAGTTGAGACAGAAGACCCTATTGTCATTGATGAAGAAAAAGATAATAACCTCAATATCTTACTTTCTATCAAAGATAGTGAAGAGCCATCTTGGGAAGGTTATAACTATATCTTAAATAGAAACGCTTTAAAATTCGGTAAGGGCAATACGAAATTAGAGAAGGTTTCTAATGACGGAGAATTCTCATTTGAAGAAGGCAAAGATTGTCCTTATTACATGAAGAATAATACATTATCTATTTCCATTCCTTTAGCCTCTTTAGGTCTTAATGGGGATGAGAAATTCACAATTGATTTCAAAGTCAGCGATGGCATCTCTGACATCAGCGATATGATGAATTATTATGTCGATGGTGATAGTGCGCCTATCGGAAGACTTAATTATAGATATAATTCGGAACATTTTTAATGAGGGGGATTTGATATGAAAAGCAAAACCACATTGCTACTATCCGTCATCGGTTTAGCCTTAACGACCGGTGTTTTAACTGGTTGTAACACCAAAAAGACTAAATTCGAGATTTCTATTTCCGCTAGACATATGACTTCTGAAATTAGCATGTTAGAAATTTGGAAAGCTGAATATGAAAAACTGCACCCTAACGTGAACATCAAAATTTCTGACTGGGGCGATTCTCAAGGTACATCGGAAAGTTATATCTCTAAAAACGCTTTAAATAGAGATTATTTAACTAACATTATCTATACCACCGATGATAGCACCGCAAACTTAGCGCAAAAGAAGAATTTTGTCGATTTAAGAAAATATTACGAAGCTGATCCAGAAACCGATTATTCAAAATATTATTCTACGATGTTAGATTTAACATCTTTCTATGGTGAATTTAGACCGACTACTACCTATAACGGTTCTTATGAATGTGAGAAGAGCGATGATGCTCAATATGGTGTCTATTTCGCTCCTCGTGAATATAACATGCCTGGTTTAATGTGTAATGTGACCTTATTTAAAAACTATCTCGCTACTGATGAAGAAAAAGCTAATTGGAACAAAGATTCTTTAAAGAATATTTGGTTGCGTCTCGGTGAAAGCGATACTTGGAATTGGTCGACATTTGTCAAAGCTTTATACAAGATTAGCGATATTTGCGAAGAAAACCAAGAACTCAATGGTCGTAATGATTTAGGCTTCCGCGGTTGTGAAATGAACCATATTTGGGAACCGGTTTATACATCCATCATGAAAGAACTCGGTGGTAATGGTATTTTTAAGACCGATCCTTATACTTTTGAAGTTATGCAAAACCTCGATAGTGAGGAAAATAAAGCCGCTTATCAAACAATAGTGGATACTTTTGGTAAGAATTCCGGTCACAAATATTCCGTTGATACCGACTATCAAAACAACAACTTCTCTTTGAGAACTATCTTCAGTGCGATCGTTTCTTATCCAGAAATTGGCAACTTCTATGATTCATTTAAGAGAGTTGATTACGAAATCGGCACAATTAATTTACCATGCGAATATGTCGCAGCCGGTTGTGGTGGTTATGGCATCTTAGTGGATAAAGCAGATAAAGTACAAAAACTCTCTAGTGGTGAATCCGCGAAAACCGTCGATTTATGCTGGGATTTCCTCAAATATATCATCTCTAAAGACGGCCAGAATATCGCCGGTAAAGAAGGCTATATTCAACCAGTCCTTAAAGAATTGATGGATGAAGGTGATTGGGTCAATGCCTATGATGGCAAAATCGATCATTCCGCTTTCGCTACCGCTAAAGAACTTAAACTTGATACTTATTGTTTCGCTGATCCAAAGAAGAGAAACAAATTAAGAGAAGCTGTCGGTTCAATCTTCTTTAGAGATTTATTCGATCCCAAAACCGAATCTTATGTCGGTATCTTGGGCAACTGTATTAACGAAGTTAACAAAATTTTAGTCTCTAAATAAAATGAAAAAAATAAACCCCATCTTAGAAATCAACAAGAAGAGCAATCGAAAGAAGTATCTAAAAGATAATTACTTCAATCTTTTGTATATGATTCCTGTTTTATCAGGTATCTTTATCTTCACCTTTATCCCGATGGGTGTTTCTTTATATTACAGTTTTATTAGATTTGATTTATTAGCCCCCGTTCAAGAAGCGACTAAATTTACCCTTGCTAATTATAAATTTGCTTTAGTCGATAATTTTGGTAATGTCTTCCATTCTTATTACATCACCTTCCGTTTCACTATTATCGTCGGTGGTATCGGATTCATCGGTTCTTACATCGTCGCTTTAATATTGAATCAAAAGATTAGAGGGATTAAGACATTTAGAATACTATTCTATTTGCCTTGTTTAATCCCTGGTTTAGTCTCTACCTTATTGTGGAATGGTATCACTAGAGAAACTGGTTATTTCAACTTAATCTTAACCACTTTAGGATTTGATCCATTTACTTTCTACACAGACAATAACACTGTCTTTCTCACCCAAATCCTCTTATCTGGTTGGGGCTTCAGTGGTGGCATGATCATGTGGTTAGCCCAGTTCAAGAACATTCCTAATGATTTATATGAAGAAGCTAGACTTTCGGGTGCGGGATATTTTAAACAATTATTTAAGATTACTATCCCCTTATCCACAGCGATGATCTTCTATAACTTAATTATGTCAATTATCAGCAATTTGCAGTCTTTTTCATCCTATGCGACATATTTGCAATTCGGAAAACCGAGAGATTTGCAATTCGTTGGTCTATTAATTTATGAGACCGCTTATACTGGGGAATACGATATCTCTTTAGCTTGCGCTTATAGCTGGATATTGTTCCTTGTAGTCGGCGTTCTCACCTTTATCGTTTTAAAGACCTCCAAACAATGGGTTTATTATGCGGAGGACAATTAATATGAATCGAAGACAGAAGATGTACGTCGAAGATGTTATTAATGGGAAGAGCAAAAGAATCCTCCATATTTTGTCTTTGATTGGTCGTTATACCGTTTTAGTTTTAATGGCCTTATTCTTCATGTTCCCCGTCGTTTATATGGTTGTGGTTTCTTTCCAAAACGATATGGCCGCGGTTTCACCTACTTCAATTATTCCTCGTTTAGAAGATTTCTCCTTTGCTGGTTATAAAGATTTCTTCTCGAGAGCTTCATTCTTTAAAGGTATTGGCAATACTTTCTTAGTCTGCTTCTTATGCATCGCTGGTATTTTAACGGGTGCGACATTCTGCGCTTACGGTTTGACAAAAGTTTATTTTAAAGGCCAAAAAGCGATGTTTATCATCATCTTAGCGACAGTCTTTTTACCAGGTACAGTGACAGCGATTCCCTTATTTACTATCTATCAGAAAATCGGTTGGATTAATACTTTATTCCCTCTTTGGGTTCCTATCTGGTTTGGCGGTGGTGCGATGAACATCTTCTTAGTGAGACAGTTTATGAGAGGCATTCCTAAGAGCTTGCATGAATCAGCAAAGATTGATGGTGCTAACTCCTTCCAAATCTTAATTACGATTATCGTTCCTTTGGTGAGACCGATTCTCCTCTATTTAGCGGTCACCACATTTATCGGTACATGGAATGACTATTCCACACCTCTACTTTATTTAACGACTGCTTCCTCACCCAAAACTTTAGCATTATTAATATTCGAAGCTTTCCAAGATAGTCGTCAGCCTTTGCTTTTAAATGGTCAAATGGCTACCGGCATTATGATGATGATTCCCACAACTATCTTATTCGGCTTCTTCCAAAAAGAATTAACACAAGGTATATCTCTCATGGGATTAAAGGTCTAAAGATATGAAAAAAGTCTCCTCTTTAATACTTTTTGCTTCCTTATTAACGATATCTTCTTTATCGCTATTTTCTCATAACTCTGATGTTTTTAAGGTAAATGCGGAAAATGTCCATAAAGAATATGTCGATTTAGGTCCTGGTATTTTTAATCCTAATCAAGACAATACCCCCATTGAGAGATTTGCCCCCAATAATTATTCCCTCGCTTACCGTGGTGGCTCTGATGTTGGTGCTTTAATGCTTTATCCTAGTTGTGATATCTATAAAGATATAGATTTAAATACTGCAGTACCTGCGAATGAATTAGTCGATACCGATTTCAGTTTAATTAGAATCTATACTAGCGAAGTTACTTATCATACGATCGATTATTATTTCGCTTATGATAACCCTGTTTCTTATAACATTTTTGCGGACGCCGCTCTTAATGTTTCTATCTTCTTAAATAGAACTAAACTTCCGACTTGGAATATTTATAAAGTCGTCATCAGTGAAGGATTTGTTTTCCCTTACGCTAATAATGATCATTCCACACAATATGTTTTAAAGGAGACGATGACCTTTAAATATAATTTCTACCATAATGAAGCAAAAGAGGATATCTTTGAATCCTACGATTGGACTAAAACTTATTCTTCGGAAACAGAGATAGTACCGGAAGAAGAGGGAATTAAAACCATTCCTATTGCCGCTTTTAACGTGACTTCTTCTCGACAACCTGGTAGTCCATTAGAAAATTATCGTTTCCAAATTAGAGGAGGAAATATCACTCAAGAAGATTTTGATCATCCAGAAACTAATTTAAATATCGATGATGGTTCTTGTTGGGCCTATTTCTTCTTTGGCGATAACGACTATAACCCAGAGATTAATAACAATCGTAACATCCCTGTCTCTGCGCAATATTTTGATTTAAGCGATAGTGAAGATAGTTATATCAATCAACTTTATAAGAAAGTTATATTTACCACTGCAGATGGTAATGAATTAACATTGCTCGATGTCGCTAATCCATTTACTAAAGGAATGCCTTCTTATAACATCGGTGGTGAATATGGCTGTATCGCTTTTAAAATCGGTAATGAAGATGCACCAGAAGATATAAGTTACAATGCAATGAGTTTCACTTCTGTTAAGGTTTTAAGAGGCGCTCAATTCCCTTCATTTAGATACACGAGTGGACAAAGTAAGACTGAATATCGTTATGAACAACTAGATGACATTAGTTTAGTCTTCTCTACATTTAAATATGTTAAATGGTCAACTTATAGTGAATTTAATTTTAACGCTGCTAATATCGAAGTTGCCTCTATTGGTGCGCGCAATATCAATAATGAAGAATTAGGAATTAAAGGTGTCTCGTTAGATTTATTACTTTCCGAATGTAACTATGGTGATGAAGAGAATAAGAAAATCATCGCCATCGGTGAGAATATGACGAGATATATCTATGTCAATGGTCGCTCTATCCATCATCAATTTGGAGAAAGTAATATTACTGCTTACGCTAATCTAGAAGGTAAAAAAGATACTATCTCTATTATTATTCCGATGAATGATATTTCCGAAATTAATGAAATCATTGTCGAAAGAGGTTGCTCTATTCCTTCTTTAGTGGCTTCTAGCATTACGATTGAAATCTATGGAAATTATGTTTCTTATTTCGTGATTAATACCTCACCTTACACTAATAAGAATAACGAATTTGTCCGCAGTGAAAAATTATATTGGACCTTATGGTTTGATGGGAAGAATCCGATTCGTGTTCTCAATGGTTCTACTTTTGATTTCTCAGAAAACGCACCACAAGGTGATAGCAATGAAAAACAAAAATTCGTGAGATGGCTTGATGAAGCGGGTTTTGAAGTCAAGGGTTATTCCCGTATTACTAGTGGATTTGAATTATATGGACAATATGCATTTATCTATAAAGTAGAATTCAAAAATATCGATCATGAATTCTCTTTAAGTGTTGATAAAAATACTCGTTTATCTAATTTAAAAGAAGCTCAAAAAGCTTTAATTCCCACAAGAAAAGGGTATTCTTTCCAAGGCTATGTTGACCAAGACGGTAATCGTTATAATATCGATAATCGCGTCACTAGAGATTTAGTTTTAACTGCGACTTGGATATCGACAGAAGAAGTGGTGACAACTACATTCATCAACACTCCTTTAGTTATCGGCATTATCGTCGCCTCTTTAGCGGGTTTAGTGATAATCGCTGATATAGCCTTGATTTTCGTCTTTAAAAAGAAAAAATAAATATTATTAAACTGTATCAAAAATTAGCTAATGTAATTCAAAAATTAATAAGTATTTGGATTTATTGCTAATTAAATAATTATTATTTAAAATAATGGTAATAATGAATTCTTTGAAATTCAAATTTTAAGAAAGGAGAAAGTCTAACATTTTTTGTTAGACGATTACACAATGAAAACTTTTCAAAAAGTTTTGTGTGGTTCGGTTCTTGCTGCCTTAGCCTTCGGTGCAGGCGCAGCGGCTTTATCACACAGCGTGGTCTCAAAAAGAGAAATTACTCATGCAGAAGTAGTGGAAACAGAACCCTCTTGGGAATTCTCTTTAGAAACTACAAAAATTAAAGGTTACACTGACCATAGTTTTGAAACGATGACTGGCTATGATGGTAACCAAACCACAGCTTATGTTTTTACTGCTGGCGGTAATTGCGAGGTTAATCCAGAAGTTAGATTCGTTGCTCCTGGTACGCAAACTACAACAAAACCTTATACTTTGACGCCTTATTCAACCGCTGTCACCAATGTTCATTTCTGGTATAAATTAAACAATACTTCTGAAAAGAACGTTGCTGATGTAGACGCGCCTTATTTATTACAAGTGTTGGGCGATGATGGGAAATACCCATTGATTTCATTCCAACCTGTTAATGATGGTGAATGGCATCCTTACAATATGGTTATTCCTACTAACTATGTAGGAAATGAGGTTACTGACTATACTACTCACGTTGCCGGTATTATTGTTAAAGCAGGCGATATTAATGGTTCATTAGTATTAGCCGACTTTGATATCAACGGAGCTTATAAAGATTTATCTAATATCATCAATTTCTCCGGTTCTAACTTCTCATATGATTATATCGGAGACAACTTTGTTGATTTTGCCTTTACCGAAGATATCTTCTCAAAAAGCGCATACATTAACGATCACTATAGTGAATTTGTCGATAGAAACTCTGCTGTCATTAATTTAAGAGAAGGTATTCTTATTAATGGAAAATCACTTCGCTACTGGATGGAACTTGATACTAATGCTTCTATTTCTTCTTTAGCGAGACAAGATGGCGTTCATGTAGCACCAATTAATTTCAGTAATGGATTTAATCCTGTTTCAATTGAAATCATGGACACTGGTATTTACTTCAAATTGAATATTGAATATTTCCCAATGTTAGATACCGAAATCACATTTAAATCCGGTTTGTTCCGTGGTGACAATAATGGTGTAGGATACGATCTATATAAAGATTTAGTTTTTAAATCTACATTAAATGATGGACAAGCACATCATAACCAAATAACTTACAAATTATTGGAAAATATCAACGAAGTTGAAAGAGAATTCAATTTCACTATTACTCGTTGGCCTACTCTTGAACCTAAAGCCATGTGGTTCAATATTGTTACCGATATTCCTCGCCCAGGTGATGTTGTGAATCAAAGTTGGCCTCACGATAATTATCGTTATCTTTTTGATGACATTCTTGTCAATGATAAACCATTAACTTACTATAACGACTGGGCTCGTGGAAACTATAAAGATTTCGATGAGAACTGGGTGAGAAGAGATGAATATTATACTGAAGGTCCCAATGAACATCGTAATTACAACACCGCTATCCAACCAACGATTGTTATGGATCAACAAAATTACTATATTTTCGTGCGTATCCCTTATCAACTATTTGTTGATTTAGGAATGTCAAAGACCCCAATCATTTCTATTCGTGAAGGTGCTTTGTGGCTTTCTAAGGATGGAGATAATTTAATCCATGTTAGAAATACCAAAAAAGCAACCGTTCAAACTACAACTGAATTTACGATCGAAAGTCTCTCCGTTGAGGAAAATTCTGATCATAGTGGACTTATCCATCTCCAAGCCAATACCAATTTAAGTGAGATTGGTTACAATTTAAGCGATAAAGTTTTTTATGATTATTGTTTAGATATGTTCAAATTGAATAATAAAACTATTCGTGAACTAAATAATTCTTGTCCTGTGGATATTTCTTATGTCGAATATAACATTGGATACTTTAATGCTTATGGTTCTACAGATGGCGCTGCTAATCCAAGTAGATTAACTGTTCCAATCATTATGCACACATATGAAAATAAACTAGACATTATCGTTCATCCTAAATATTGGACTATTTTAAAGACCGCCAATATTGTAGTTAACGTTTCCGGCGATTTATCTGTAATGACCGACGCTCTAAATGTTTTCAATATTACTGATTCTTTTGAAGGAGATACCGATTCATTCTTCTTGAATGATTTATTGGCAAACGCTTTACATCTTTATGATTATTCCGATAATTTAGGATATTGTAAAGATACAGAGCATGGCTATTACGCTTTAGCAAAAGCGAAATATCTTGCTTTAACTGCAACTGCCAAAGATTTATTCAATAATAATAGTATGTATGCTGGTGCTCGTGCTAGATTAGCAGAATGGGCGAGAATCAATGGCGAAACATTTGATGCCTCTTCTGGTACATTTACCGCTAATGCAAATATCTCCATTTTCGGTAATAAGATTGAAAACAATAATATTGTTATCATCTCTTTAGTCGCAGCAACAATTTCTGTAATTTCTGCCTTAGCGATCGTCATGGTTATTAGAAGAAGACGCTACAACAAATAATTGATAGTGTTCTAAACCAAGATTTATAGGCGGTATATCTAAAAAGGTATATCGCCTTTTTTTGATTGTTTTCCTTACATTTAATGGGAAATGTTGATTTTTTCAATGTTTTTGTATACCTATATGTATTTGTGTTTACTTGCGCGGAGTGGTATAAATAAAGCATAGGACTATAAAAAAGGAGAAGTGAATTATGAAAAAATTATCACTGATTATGTTTTCTAGTTTATTAGCTCTTTCTGTCGGTTCTCTTATCGGATGTGGTTCCAAAAAGTGCGAACCAGCCCCAAGTGAAGAACCAGTTCCGGCCCATGAACATACATTTAGTAGTGATTGGTCCTCTAATGCGACGTCCCACTGGCATGCCGCTACATGCGAGCATACCACCTTTACAAGTGATCTAGCGGATCACACTTTTGGTCAATGGACAGTCGTGGAACCTACAGAAACAACTGAAGGTAGACAAACTAGAGAATGTTCTATTTGTCATTATGTGCAAACAGAAGTTCTTCCCAAGAAAGCTCATGAGCACGAATTTGCTGATGATTATACCGCTGATGATGAATATCACTGGCATGAATCAATCTGCGAACATGATCTCATTAGTGGATTAGAAGAACATGATTACGGCGATTGGAGACAAACTGTCGAACCAACCGAAACCACAGTCGGCAAAAAAGAACGTACTTGTCGTATTTGCGGACATGTGCAAGAAGCCGATGTCGAAAAAACACCTCATACCCATGTTTGGGGCGAATGGATTATCGATGAAGAACCCACCGAAGCAAAAGCTGGTAAAAAACACCGCGAATGTACTTGTGGTGCGACTCAAGAAGAAGTCATCGATCAATTAGAACACGTCCACACATTCTCAAATGCATGGACTAGCAATTCTCAAGGTCACTGGCACGAATCTACTTGTGGTCACAGCGTGACAACAGAAATTGTTGCTCATGCCCCTGATAGAGAAGCCCCTGATCGCGGCAATCCAATAAGATGTAGTGTTTGTGGCTATGTCATGGAAGAATCTTATGGAAATTCCGCTATCGATATGGGTGGTGGAGCTTATACCATTAGACCTCTTAGAGAAAGATACTTTAATATCGAACTCTACGGTAATGCGAAAACAGAAATTAAAGTTAATGTCGACTTTAATGGACCTTCTCAAACCGCATCCGGCAATGTGAATTTGAAACTTGTTGAATATGATAATCATGCGAAAACTACTATTAAAGATTTCGGTAATTATTCTTTCGCTCAATTAAGAGAAGGAAGATTAACACTTACTAGCGGTGTATTTGTGCAACCTGGAAGTGATAGACTCTATCAATTTGTCGTTCATAATACGAGCGTCAATAACCTTACTTTACATCTCGCTAATGTTTCTTATGAATATAAATCAGTATATTCAAGAAATGCAACTTACAATGGTGTCACCTATAAGGTAGAAAAATTTAAGGCTTTAAATGGTATTGATGACGTCTACTATAACATTTATAAAAATAATGAATTAATGGAATCTTATAGAGACTTAAAAATCGTGAGTCCAAGATCATTAAAAGATGGTTTGGCTTCTTGGATAAACGGTAATGGTGAACCGATGACACTTGTTATTCCTCACACCGTATATAAGAGCGCTTACTATAAGACATGCGATATCTGGTATGTCGATGAATATTACTCTAATACTTGGTATTTATATTTGACAGACTATGTCGAATTCTATCAATTCTTAAGAGATGACACTGTTTATGGACAACCAAATATGTTTGCTCCACGCGAAGGGTTTACTGCTGATGAACAATTAATTGGTTTCTCTTTCTTTGCGGAAAATTCTGATGATTTCTGTCTCACTATTTATAATTACAATAACCAATTCGATATTGAAAATGGTTATTATATGTATGGACTTATCGAATATGACACCATTGGTGATGACGCTGTTACTGTGGCATATGATGAACTAAATCGTCAATTTGTCTATGATGGACCGAATGACAATTCCGCCTCAGAATCAACCAATGTTATCAGGGTTAGTATGCCGAATGATCGTAAATTTGATAAATTCAAATCATATGATAGAAACAATCAAGTGAGAGATCCTAATAAATCTACTTGGGCTACCCCATTCCTCTTCTCAGTTCTCGATGAAGATTATAATGAAGTTGCTGGTTTTAATACATATACACTCGATGGATTCCGCAAGAACGCCAATAACGAAAATTTGAATTTAATGCCTGGCGAAACATATTATATCGTTGCATACAAATGGCTCTTTGATTACAAGTTTGAAATCACCCAACGTATTTATAACATTAATGTTATTGACCTTGATAATAATATTGTTAAAACTAAGACCACTCCCGGTCTTGCTGGTTGGACTGTATCTACTTTAGATGTCGGCCCAGAGGCATTACGTGCTGAAGCTCTTGAAGAAGGTGTGGCGGTTATCGGTTATTCTACTGACTTAGATACTTATCCGAACTATCAAGAAATAGATAATAAACCAAAGATTGAATATTATTGCACAAATACAATTCGCGCTACTTTAGATGATGTTGATTTATATAGAGTCTATATTCCTACTGATAATGTTGTTGCCACTAGACCAACACAAAAGAATACCGATCTCGGATATAATGCTTCTACTAAAAAGTTGACCCTTAAATATGATCAATGCCTTGATGGTAATGTCGAATTAGTGGCCGGTGATGCCGTGTTTGTCTATGACAAATATGGTTCTAGAATTGAATGCTTCGTAGAAAGCGTGACTCTCGATCAAGCTACTGGTATTTATACCACCATCATTGGTAATGTATATGAATCTTATGGCAATGGTTGGACTTTCGTAGCCTTAGAAACTGAATTCGAATATGCCTTATGGGATATTGAAAGTGATAAAACCTTCGAAGAAAAGGTTGCTAAAGGTCAATCTGTAGAGTTATTTGATTTCTATGATTGGAGTTCTGCTCCAGCAGGAAAATATTTCGACCACTGGCAAGATGGAGATTATCCAGATCTCATTGCTTATAATGCAACTATCTTCACTCCAACACATAGTTGTATTATGGAAGCAGTATTCTATGATATCGCTGGATCCGGATTATTAGCGGAAAAGAGAAATATGAACGCTGCCGAAAATCAAGTCGGTGCTGCTTATCTCGAATTTACCATTATGGATGGTACTCTCACACTTAATAGTGATTCGACAGTTTCTATCTACCTTAAAGATGGTACGATTAAGACTGATAGCGTCTTCAGAATTCTCGATGCTAATGGTGGAACCATCAATAGTGCGACTAACGCAACCGGTAAGATTAGAGTCTTCTTCAATGATTCTGCATTAACACAATTAAATAATGCGGTCATGATTAAGATTGCCTAATTATCTAGATACTAGTTGTTAAACTAAAAATGCCCCAAATCCTATTCTTAGGAGAAGGGGCATCTTTTTATATAGTTTTTTTGCTTTATTTTGTTAAAAAATTGCCTTTTTATTACTAAATAGCATATAAATTGACTTTAAAGACAATTTAATATTTATTAAAAAATGTTTTTCGGTCATAATATTAAATGTCTACAAACATTTAGTTCTTTGGAGGAATAATATGGCTACTTTAAATTTTAAGGGTATCAATAAGATTTATCCTAACAATGTGCAAGCTGTTTTTGATTTTAATTTAGATATCGCTGATAAAGAATTCATCGTCTTCGTCGGTCCTTCTGGCTGTGGTAAATCAACCACATTAAGAATGGTCGCAGGTTTAGAAGATATTACTTCTGGTGAACTCTATATCGATAATAGATTAGTTAATAACGTCGAACCAAAAGATAGAGATATCGCAATGGTGTTCCAAAACTATGCGTTATATCCTCATATGACCGTCTATCAAAATATGGCTTTCGCTCTTAAATTAAGAAAAGTGCCACGCCCCTTATTCGAAGAGAATGAAGAAGCTAACGCCATTAGACAAGAGAATTTACAAATCAGTAAACAAATTAGAGGCTTATATAGATACGCAAAGAAACATAAAGAACCCAAAGAAACATTTGAACAAATCGCCGCTCTTTATGATCAAATCTATGCCAATGAAGAAAAGATTTCTGAACTCTTAGTGCAAAAGGTCGGTATCTATGAAGAAAAGATTTCCTCATTAGAAAAAGAACATAACTTATTAGTTAAAGAAATCGCTCGTTTCGAAAAAGAATTAACGAAATGCGAAGCTGCTGAACAAAGAGATGAAGAAGTTATCAACGTTATCTCTACTGGCTTAGAACAAAAGAAAGCCCAATTAGCGAAGAACGAAGAAGAATTAGAATATTATCAAAATAACGAAGTCCCATTATTCAAATCTAGAAAATTAACGAGATTTGAAATCGACTTAGAAATTCAAAAAGCCGCACAAATCTTAGACTTAAGTACCTATCTCTTTAGAAAACCTGCTGCCTTATCCGGTGGTCAAAGACAACGTGTTGCCTTAGGTAGAGCCATTGTTCGTAAACCTAAAGTCTTCTTAATGGATGAACCATTATCTAACTTAGACGCGAAATTAAGAGTCCAAACCAGAAGTGAAATCTCCAAGATTCATAAACGTGTTGGTGCTACAACCATTTATGTTACCCATGACCAAACTGAAGCTATGACTATGGCGGATAGAATCGTTGTTATGAAAGATGGTTATATCCAACAAATCGGTGCGCCAGAAGATATCTATGCTGATCCATTCAATATCTTCGTTGCTGGCTTTATCGGCAATCCTCCAATGAATTTCTTAAATGCTCATTTTGATGGTAAGAAATTAATGGTTAGCGAAGAAGGCAAAGCTTTAGAAATCAAATTATCTAAAGAACAACTCAACCTCTTAGCGAAATATAAAGACGAAGAATACGATGTCGTCGTCGGTATTCGTCCTGAAAGTATTTACTTAAAAGGCGCTCCCGAATTAAAGAAAGAAGCTCAAATCCTTGATATCGTCTGTGACTTCCGTGAATTACTCGGTTATGAATTAGTGGTTTATACCTATGTCTTAGGTCAAAAACTCTTAGTCAAAGTTTCTAACCAAATCAAAGTGAATTCCGGTGATGAATTAACTATTGGATTTAACCCTGAATCCTTATATTTCTTCGATAAAGAAAGCACATTGAGAATCAAATAATTGATTTTAATAAATTAAAAGAGTTCGCGATGAACTCTTTTTTCTTATTCTTTGTCTTCTTCTAATAAGAAGGAAACAGGACCGGAACTCCAACCGTGGCATAAGGAGTGGCGGAATCCGACATAACAATATCCTCCATAATCTCCATGGAGATCTTTCTCTCCTTCTTTCGGTAATTCATCAATTCGTGAAGAACCTTCTAACCATTCGATATGGAAGTCTTCCCAGAAGGAAGTTGCTCCTCTAGATAGCATTCCTCCATAATATTGTTTTAATAATTCTTTAGCTTTGTTCTTATCCTTTTGGGAAATCGCTTTTAATAAATAATAAGACATAAAGGTAGAGAAGCCTTTAGAGTCATCTTTTATTAATATTTGATAAGATGTTTCATCTTGATGTAAAAGTTGATAGAACGCGGCGAAAACTTTAGTTTTGGGCATATCTACTTTAGATCTTGATAACTTATCGATAATCTTTTCAATAGTGGTGGTCTTTAAGCCTACATCTTCATACATTTCTAAGACTTTGGGGAAGACATATTGTAAAAGCATAGTGACCGCTTCTCTTCTCTCTTTTTCATTATCTTCTGTATAGGTAGGCCAATCGATGAAATAGGGCATCGCACAAGGGAATAAATTATATGACCAAGCAAAATCTAAATAACCTTTGTCATCTAAGGATTTATCAAACAAATCAATAATTTGATTTAAATAATCTAAATGCTTCTTAGGATAAGCTTTATCATGAGACATTTTGTATATGTCATAGATGATTAATAAAAACCATGCGGAATAGGATGGAATATTATTAATCCAACAGGGCATCGGATTGGATAATATCGCGGTTTCAATAGTTTTTTCGATGATAGGAACATTACCATACGCGCTTAATATAGCGTGGATTTCTGGCTCCATATCACCAATCCATACGAGACGGTCTCTTTTAATACCATCCCAAATACGATTTTGCATACATAATGTGATAGTCCTTAAAGAAGTATCATAAATTTGTTGTAATAATGGATCTTTAGATTGGTAGTGGTTAATCTCTTTTAAATCTCTATACCATTCATAAGCGTAAATGGATTTAATAGGGAGATAGATAGGCGAGTCACTTAAGAAATCGATTCTCACAAAACGGAAGCCAGTATCACCGATTAATTGGTCAGCATAGGCGGTTATCTCATAATAGAAATCGCGCATCGAATGATTGTTTGTCGCTGTCCCTTCTGGCATTAATTCGGAATAGGTTTCACTGACGGATTCGCCAAAGCGAATGCGAACTTTCATCGTCGGTCCTTGTGGTCCAGAAACACTAGAAAGAATTCTAATGCCTCCACACATCTCTTGACCGAAGTCTAAAACGATAAAACCGGGGCCATTAATTTGCATTAAATCTTTATCAAAAAGATATATTTGGTCATCTTTATTTTCTAATAATGTATCAACATTATTTATATTTCCTTCACACGCGACAATTCTTTTAGGAGTGTGATAACGGATTTTTCTCTCTTCATTTTCCATAAGCAGTCATTCTTTTCTATTTATTATTTCTTTATAATATTTATGATATATGGATTTTTCTATTTATTCTATAAATAAACCAAAAGAGGATATGAAATGATTATCAATATTTATTTTATAAGACACGGGGATCCTAATTATTTATTAGACTCTCTCACCGATTTAGGAAAAAGACAAGCGGATAAAACTGGCGAATACTTATCTAATATTCCTTTTGATGTAGTCTATGCTTCCTCATTAGGAAGAGCGATGGAAACCGCTTCTTACACCGCAAAAAGATTAAAATTACCAATTATCAAACTAGATTGGGCGAGAGAAGATAAAGCGTGGGAAGAAATTTCTATGTATTATGAAAGTAGAAAAGGTAATTCTTGGATTTTTAAAGAAGGGCCTTATCTACAAAGAATGAAAGAATTACAAGATGATCCTCTATGGTATAAAGACTCTTTATTCTCCCCAAGTGTCGAGCAAGGAATTAAAAGAGTTAATAAAGCATTAGATGAATGGTTATTATCACTAAATATTGTTCACAATCGAGAGAAACATACCTTTAAAGCAATAGGGGATGTGAAGAAGAATATTGCTTTGTTCGCTCATGGTGGATTCGGTTCCTTATTTGTCAGTGCTATCACGGATATGAATTATGCTTATTATGCGAATCATTACCACGAACACGATTGCTGTGGAATCACGCATTTCCGGATTCGTCTCGATGATAAAACGCCGATAGAAATAGTGGATTATAATTCCATAGAACACTTAAAAGATATTAAATAAGACATAAAAAGAGAGCCCGCAAGCTCTCTTTCATTTTAGTTTTTCGAAATATCAGGCTTATTTGAACATTTCTGGGACTTGGAATTGAACGTATTTCGCTAATTCTTCATCGCTAGGCATGCTCATTTTGACTTCGTCATTAAGTGTTAAGGATAATTTTTCTTCTAAACCTAATGAGACTTCGACAT
>JAEEHE010000119.1 GCA_016280685.1 Caryophanales bacterium | reverse complement strand
TCTTGAAGCATAGGAATAGAGATTTCACCGGTAAACGCACCATGGTCGTTAAAATGGCAGTTTTGTGCGGCGACAATCATTCTCTTATCCGCGTTTTCTTTAACCGCGGCTAAAGATAAGTATGTTGGAGCAACACCGATATCGATGTTGTTCTTACTTGCTAATTCAACAAGTTCTTTTGTTTCTAAGGCAAACTGTTTGGCTTCCGCGGAAGTCTTATTCATTTTCCAGTTGCCTAATAATAATTTTCTTCTCATAACTATTTGAGAACATCAATGCCTGGTAAGTGGCCATCGTTTTCAATCATTTCTAAGGAAGCACCGCCACCGGTAGAAACGTGTGAGAACTTTTTGGCATAACCGAATTGTTTAATCGCGGCTGCGGAGTCACCACCACCACAAACGGTGAAGGCTTTTCCTTCGAGTTTAGCAACTGCTTCACAAACGGCTAATGTACCTTTTTGGAATTCTTCTTGTTCGAAGACACCCATTGGGCCGTTCCAGAATAACATCTTGGCTTGGCTAATTTCTTTAGCGAATAATTCTCTGGTCTTTGGACCGATATCTAAACCTTGGAATCCATCTGGGACATCAACGTTTTCTAAAACGGAAATTGTTGTTCTTTCGGCTGGATCAAAGGCATCACCGACGACTGTATCCACTGGTAAGACGATTTTGCCATTGGCTTTGGCTAAGCAACCACGTGCGTAGTCTAATTGATCATCTTCAACTGGGGATGTACCGGTTGGGTGACCTAAAGCTTTAGAGAATGTAAATGCCATAGCGCCACCGATTAAGATCTTGTCGCATTTGCCTAATAAGGATTCGATAACTTTAATCTTATCGGAAACTTTTAATCCACCGAGGATAGCGACATATGGTCTATCGCTTTCTTTGACTTCGACGCATCTTGTTAAATTAGCGACTTCTTTTTCCACTAAATAACCGACGGCTACTGGTTTGCCTTCTTGTTTTAAGATGGAAGGAATACCATGTGTAGAAGCATGGGCTCTATGAGCACTACCGAAAGCATCCATCACAAAGGCATCACCTAATTTCGCCCAAATAGCGGCTAATTCAGGATCATTCTTTTCTTCACCCTTTTCATAACGGGTATTTTGCATTAATAAGACTTCACCATCTTTTAATGATAAAGCGGCTTTTTCTAATTCTTCACCACGAGTGACAGGAACGAAGAGAACTGGTTGACCTAATAATTCGCTCAATCTAGTAGCGACAGGGGCCATATTGCCATCTTTAATTTGCTTTGCAAATTTTTCTGGATCTTCTTGGGCGAGTTTGTGTTTCACTTTGCCTAAGTGGCTCATTAAAATCACACGAGCGCCTTTCGATAATAATTCTTTGATGGTTGGTAAGGCAGCAACAATACGATTATCATCTCTGATTTCTCCACCTTTAAGAGGGACGTTGAAATCGACACGAACGATCACGCGTTGACCTTTAACTTGTAAATCTTTAACTGTTAACATTTAGTTAATTCTCCTTTTTTATTAAAATGGCACCCATGAAAAGACCATAGGTGCCAATTTAGATTAATTTAGCGACCCGAGACCACTACTTAGCAATTTTCAGCAAAGTATTTGATGGTACGGACCATTTGGCTGGTGTAGGAATTTTCATTATCATACCAAGAGACGACTTGGACTTGATATAAACCTTCACCAACTTTGCTAACCATGGTTTGTGTAGCATCGAATAAGGAACCGAATCTCATACCAATAACATCGCTAGAGACGATTGGATCTTCGTTATAACCATAGGATTGGTTAGCAACACTCTTCATATGAGCGTTGATGAGTTCAGGTGTTAATTCACCTTCATATTTAACAACAGCAGTTAAAATTGTTGTGGAACCAGTTGGGACTGGGACACGTTGTGCACTACCGATTAATTTGCCATTTAATTCAGGAATGACTAAGCCGATAGCTTTGGCAGCACCGGTGCTGTTTGGAACGATGTTGGCAGCGCCAGCACGAGCTCTACGTAAGTCACCTTTTCTGTGTGGACCATCGAGAATCATTTGGTCACCAGTATAAGCATGGATTGTGCTCATGATACCAGATTGGATAGGTGCTAAGTCGTTTAAGGCTTTGGCCATAGGAGCTAAGCAGTTTGTGGTGCAGCTTGCTGCGGAGATGACTTGATCATCTTTGGTTAATGTCTTTTCATTAACACCGAAGACGATGGTTGGTAAATCTTTACCAGCAGGAGCGGAGATGATAACTTTCTTCGCACCAGCTCTCACGTGAGCCATGGATTTTTCTTTAGAACAATAGAAACCTGTACATTCTAAGACCACGTCAACACCTAATTTTCCCCATGGGAGATCATCAGCTTTGGGCATAGCATAGATAGTGATTTCTTTACCATCAACGGTAATGCTTCCCGGTTCGAGAACGGTTTTGCCGTCTTCTGCTAAGACTGGTTCTTTGCTGCTAACGGTGTGTAAATTTTCACCGATTGTTCCAGCATAACCACCTTGAGCGGTGTCATATTTTAATAAATTAGCCAACATCTTTGGAGAAGTTAAATCGTTAATCGCGACGATTTCATAACCTTTGGCTCCAAACATTTGTCTGAACGCTAAACGGCCGATACGACCGAATCCGTTAATTGCAACTTTAACTGACATGTAATAATGTCCTCCTTTTATTTGCGTTATATAGTTTATACTATATGAATACAAAATTACAAGAGAAACGCATAAAATTGCTTTTTATTATAAAAAGGCATCTAGAATGTACCGATGCCTTTGAATAATTCTGAGATGGTAATATTTAATGCTTTAGCAATCTTTTCTAAGACTTTTACTGTCGGATTTCTCTCTCCTCTTTCTAAATCAGAGAGATAGTTTTTATTAACATCCGCTTCTAAAGCTAAATCTTCTTGCGACCACTTCTTTAAAGAACGGAGGTATTTAATACGCATTCCTAATTGTTTATTGACGTCCATTAACTAACCTCTCATATATCTCATGTATTCTTCTAAATAAGTGATTAATATTACTTTTAGTAATATCTTTATTCATTTTCTCCGATAAGAGATCCGCCAACTCCTGTAAAGAGGCAGATTCATTTTCTAGTCTTAATTCACACAATAAACGAACCTTTTCGTTAGTGATATTTCTAATGCCTAATTTCTCATCTATGAGATTAATCTCTTCCACTTGTCTAGCGCCGGTCTCATAAATTCTTTTCATGTTTGCGGTGTCCATATTAGTGAGTCGATTCGTGGAATTGATAATATCGCGGTTTACTCTTTCATTTTCAAATTCCATGCATCCCATCACCGCACCAATCATGATTAAAAAGTTAGAGATTTGATCACTTTTCTTAAAATAAATGACAAATTGTTCTCTTCTTTTAATAATCTTCGGTTCGATATCGCTATTGTGATATTTGGAAAATAATTTCGATAACCATTTCGCGTAATTTTCACTATTTAAGGCGATTTCTAAATGGTAATTAGAAGTGCTCGGAGAATTCACACTACCACTCGCTAAGAAAGCACCGGCTAAATAACCGGATATCGTATCATCATTACGAACGATGTTTTTGGATATCTTTCCCTCTAAGAAAGAGATATCTAAATCTTCCATAATCGTTTCACTAGCTTCTTGCACTTCTATCGTACAAATCGTGTTCTTTTGGAGATTGCTCTTCTTTCTAAAAGATAGATGTGCGTTCGCGGAATATATCTCATTAATGGTCTCATAAATGAATCTCGCAATCTTTGCGTTTTCGCTAGATAGAGTTAAATAACTCTTCTTATCTCTAAAGACTAAAGATCCATTAATTCTAATATAAGCGGCAAGAAGGGCTCTTAAACGATCCTTGGAAGGATATTCATTCGTGCATAATTCTTCTTTGACTTTTTTAGTGAATGATTCTTTTCTCATAAATACACCGATAAGTGTATCAAAAAATATAATAAATAAAATTAGAGAAAAAAGTATCTTCTTAGAAGATAATAAATATTCTGAAAAATTTTTTAAGACAAATTTGTCATTTTTTCACTATTACCAAGTAGGAGGACAAAAAATCCTCCAAGGGAGAAAATCATGAAAAAATATGATTTCCTTGGATTCTCCTACCTCCTTAAAAGAAGGGAATATGATAGAACTCATCTTGGTATTGATGATGTTGGTGTTAATTCTCTACTTACTACGTAGGTAGAAAATAAAAAGGGCCATAGCCACGTGACTATGGTTCCCAAAACCAATATCATTATATCACGTATTGAGGGATTATCAATGGAGGACTCAGGGGGCGGGCGATATTGTAATTGCTCGCTTCTCCAAATTATTTATCTAAATATTCAATAATTGATTTAGCAGCGACCATACCATCATGTTCCGCTAAATAGATTTGTCTAATTTCGCGTGGTAAAACATCGCCACCAGCGAATAAACCTTCGCATGAAGACATCATATTTCTTTCCACAGGGATGGTATTCCATTCGTTTAAAACACCATCGATTTTAATATAGGAAGTATTGGGAATTTGTCCCACAAGAGGGAAGAAACCTTGTACTTCTAATGTTCTACGACTGCCATCTTCTCTATTTTCAATCACTAAACCAGTGACTTTATCTTCGCCTAAGATTTCCACAGGAATATAAGGAGTGATAATTTCTACATTATCCATCTCTTGTAATTCTTTAACTAAATTATTGCTACCACGGAATTCGTTTCTTCTATGGACAACATATAATTTCTTGGCAATATGAGAGAGATGGATTGCCTCTTTTAAGGCGGCGTTACCACCACCGACAACGACGATATCTTGGCCTTTGAAGAAATGACCATCGCATAAAGAACAATAGGAAATGCCATGTCCTAAAAATTCATCTTCTTTGGGAAGTCCGACTTTTTTCTCTTTGGTGCCGGAAGCGATTAATACAGCTTTTGCGGTATATTCGCCATATTCACCTTTTAAGATAAATAAACCATCTTCTTTGGTTAAGGAAGTAATCATATCGGGAACGATAGAAATATTGTTATTTAATAATCTCTCATATAATTTGAAAGCTAAATCGGGTCCGGGAATTTGTTTAAAACCTGGATAGTTATCCACACGGGGAGCGATATTAACTTTACCACCGGGAGTAGAACCATCGATCAAAGCGAAATTAACACCCGCTTCTTTAAGTTTTAAAGCCGCACCGATACCACAAGGACCGGAGCCGATAATTATCACATCATATTTTTCCATCTTTATAACTTCCTTTCCAAATCAATAAATGAATCGATTATCATCTTGGGATGTAAATCTTTATCTAATTTTCTTGGACCCCATCCCACTAAAGCGCAATCGACACCCGCATTAACCGCGGTCAGAAAATCACTTTTATTATCGCCAATATAGAGGACTTTTGACAAGTCAAATACTTGTAATTCTTCCATCGCTTTCATAATTGACTCTTTATCTGGTTTGGGATGAGCGACATCATCATAGCAAACTAAAGAATCAAAGATACCATCCAAACCGATTAAATTTAGACAATAAACTGTCGATTTATGTATCTTACTAGTAATAATTCCTAATTTATAACCTTGTTTCTTTAAATTTAATAATGTCTCTTTCGCGTGAGGATAAGCTCGCACGGTTTTAGGATAGACCTGTAAAGAAACACGAATAAATTCATCGAACATCTTCTTTTGATCTTGATGAGGGAATTCTTTTAATAATGTCTCATAAATAGGAGGACCAGAGAAATAATATATATCTTCATCTGGGGTTCTCTTCCCATCACGATATAAATCATAGAGAATATGAAAAGACTCCACTAACATTTGATCGGTGTCAGCGACTGTGCCATCTAAATCAAATAGTAGAGCCTCGTATTTACGCATTGGCGATATTTTCTTCTTTCTTCTTAAGTAAAGGAGGAAGAGTAATTAATAAACCGAATAAAACGGAAATACCAATCGCTAAAACGATTAAACCGGAATTGAATTGATTTAACGCTAATTTGGTAGCGAAGGAAGAATTCGCCATCAAAATCGAAGCGACGACGATTAAAGCGATAGAAACTACTCCTACACAAATCGTACCGATTAAATATCTGAGTTTATTATCATAAGATTTCTTACTTAATAAGAATCTGATTAAGTGGTTCAAAGCAATCGCTAAAGCACCACCGATCACGAATACTAATGACCAAATCCAAGACCAATAGCCATCTTCACCCATATTGAAAGCGGTATCTCTTAAAGGTTCCATGATAACACGGGTCATACCATACCACATGACATAGCCAAAGGCCAAATCACCTAGTTGTGTATATTTTCTTAATCTAATACCGAATAAATGGGCTAGGACAAAATATCCAAATAAATTAGAAATACATTCGATAAAGAATAATGGGACATAGATATTACCGGATTCAGCAAAGCCAGAAACACTGCTATATTGGCTGTTGAATTGAATGAATTTTGGTAACCATTTCCAATATTCAATAGACATTTGAATGCCGTGCACTTCGCAGTTGAAGAAATTGCCCCATCTACCGACAGCTTGGGCTACTAAGATAGTAGGAACGATAATATCCACTGCTAGCCAGATGTTATAACCTTTATTTCTCCATAAGAACCAAGCAACACCGACAACGATACCGGTAATCGCTCCACCTAAAATGGTTAAGCCACCTTCCCAGATAGCGAACATCTTCCACCATTCTTGTCCGGCAAATTCCACATTCCAGTTACCAACGACATAGAAGATTCTCGCGCCTAAAATACCAGCAGGGAACGCCACTAAGAATGTCGACTCTAAGATGCCGTGTTTACCGTACTGTAAATAGAATTTATGGTCGCAGATAAAATAGACATATATAGCGCCAGAAAGGATACATAAAGCATAAAACGCTAAATTAGGAGAGACATCACTCTCGGGATTCACAAAACCTTTGGTGAAGCTTAAACCATTCACTAAAGGATAATGACAATAATAAGCATAACCTTCTGTTAAAACAAAGATCGCTACCAAGAATAAAGGGAATGCCGCCATTAAGACGGTAAACATCCATTTATTGGCATGAGGAGTAATGCCCTTCTTCTCTCCGCCTCCATAATAATGGAATAAGAAAGCGAACAAAGAAATAAAGCCTAAGGAACTAGTTAAGATAGAGCCAAAGACAGATGTCACTACTTCATAGGCTGCCGGTTTGATATTGGCCCATAAATAAATAGAACCCATCATCGTCGTAAAACCGACAACGAAGACCCCACCGATAATTAATAACCTTTTTAAGACTTTAACAAAAGGTAAGGGAGGTATCGTATTTTTTAAGAAATCAACAGCAACTTTAATGGCGACGCCTAAGGCGACCACCGCAATTAATGCACTAACGATGAATAATATCATTATTGATAATGTCCTTTCTTTAAGATATCAACGAGATATTGTCCCGTATAAGATTTTTTCACTTGGCTCACTTCTTCTGGTGTTCCTTTAGCGATAACCTTACCGCCACCATCACCACCATCAGGGCCTAAGTCGATAATATAATCAGCCACTTTAATAACGTCTAAATTATGTTCGATAACTAAGACGGAATCTCCATGATCAACGATTCTCTGCAATATTTTTAACAATCTCATCACATCATCCGTATGTAAACCAGTTGTGGGTTCATCTAAGATATAAAGAGATTTACCAGTGGGTTTCTTCTGTAATTCAAAGGCCAATTTCACACGTTGAGCTTCACCACCAGAAAGAGTGGTCGCTGGTTGCCCTAATTTCATATAACCTAAACCGACATCATTTAAGATTTGTAATCTCTTCTTTAATTTCGGTCTATTTTCAAAGAACACTAAAGCATCTTCAATAGTCATTTCTAAAATATCATAGATATTCTTACCTTTATAAGTTACTTGTAACGTTTCTTCGTTATAGCGTTTGCCACCACAAGAATCGCATCTCACATAGACATCGGGTAAGAAATTCATCGGGATACAAGTAACACCTGCACCTTGACATGTCTCGCATCTGCCACCAGTGGTATTAAAGGAGAATCTTCCTTTATCAAAACCACGAGCTTTGGCTTCTACTGTCTCTGCGAATAAATCTCTAATATCATCAAATAATTTGACATATGTGGCTGGGTTACTTCTCGGAGTTCTACCGATCGGATCTTGCGTGACATCGATAACTTTATCGAGATATTGAACACCTTCGATTTTATCGAACTTGCCTAAGGTCACATCTGCATTCTCATCAAAATATCTACGGATATATGGATATAAGGTTTGATTAATTAATGATGATTTGCCACTACCAGAAACACCGGTAACACAGACAAAACATCCTAAAGGAATATCGACATCAATACCTTTTAAATTATTGCTTCTCGCTCCTTTAATCTTGATAAACTTACCGTTCCCTTTTCTTCTCTCTTTGGGGATAGCGATATATTTCTTATCGGATAAATATTGTCCAGTTATACTACGAGGAGATTTTTCAATATCCTCCACTGTTCCTTCAGCAACTACTTCGCCACCGTGAACACCCGCACCTGGACCGATATCGACAATATAATCTGCGCTTCTAATGGTTTCTTCATCGTGTTCAACCACCACTAAAGTGTTACCTAAATCTCTCATCTTCTTCATCGTGGAGATGAGCTTTTGGTCATCTTTTTGATGTAAACCGATAGAAGGTTCATCTAAGACATATAAAACACCGGTTAATTTACTGCCGATTTGTGTCGCTAATCTAATTCTTTGACTCTCACCACCACTTAAGGTCATGGCCATACGGGATAAAGTGAGATATTCTAATCCAACATCGCATAAGAAAGAAACACGGTTATGAATCTCTCTTAAAACCATATCAGCGATAGTCTTTTGACTCTCTGATAATTTGGAAGGTAATTCATCCACCCATCTTAAGAGATCTTTTAACTGCAAATCCGTCACTTCTTTGATGTTTTTACCATCGATTAAGACAGATAAGGCTTGTTCGTTAAGTCTTGCGCCATGACAGGTTGTACATTCCTTATCGCGCATATAATATTCAAAGACTTCTCTCATCATGTCACTATTCGTGTTGTTATATAGACGATCAAGTCTTGTTTTAATACCTTCAATATAACCATTACGATGCATGACATTACCATTAACGGAAGTAATCTCATATTTAAATGGTTGTTCGCTACCATATAAAGCGATATGTTTTTGATGTTCTGATAAATCTTTCCATGGTTTATTCATATCGATGTTATAGAGTTTGCATAATAAAGCGAATTCTTGCCATTCGATATTTTTACTACCGACGATATTTCTTAACCATCTAATTGCCCCTTGGTTAATCGATAATTCTTTATTGGGAATAAGGACATCAACATCCACTTCTCTTTTCATACCTAAACCACGGCAGTCTGGGCAGAAACCTAAAGGTGCGTTAAAGGAGAATAATCTCGGTTCCACTTTTGGAACGGAGAATCCACAAATTGGACAAGTATGTTTATCGGATAATAATCTCTCACCTTGATCAGTTAAAATCACTAATAAGCCATGAGACCAATCTAAAGCGGTTTCGATAGATTCGAAGATACGACTTCTATTTTCGGGTTTAACGATAATTCTATCGACGACGATATCGATATCATGTCTCTTATTCTTCTCTAAGTCTTTGACTTCTTCTATCGTTAGTAATTCACCATCGACACGGAGTCTGGTGAAACCATTAATTCTAATCTTATCTAAGACATCTTTTTGTGTGCCTTTTTCATGATGCACAACAGGAGATAATAATTGAATCTTAGTCCCCACTTCATATTCCATAACGATATCAGTCATCATAGATGGGGAGAAAGAAATAATCGGTTCATGATGATTAGGACAATAGGGAACACCGACACGACCAAATAATAATCTTAAATAGTCATAGATTTCCGTCACTGTTCCGACAGTGGATCTCGGGTTATGAGAAACACTCTTCTGGTCAATCGCAATACTTGGAGATAAACCATCGATGCTATCGACATTAGGCTTATCATAACTACCTAAGAATTGTCTGGCATAAGAGGATAATGATTCCATATATCTTCTCTGACCTTCCGCGAAGATAGTGTCGAACGCTAAAGTGGTTTTACCACTACCAGAAAGACCAGAAAAGACGATTAAAGAATTCTTCG
>JAEEHE010000118.1 GCA_016280685.1 Caryophanales bacterium | reverse complement strand
TTCGGTGCCGATTAATGTCACGTTAGCGGCTTTAACCATCGCATCAGCAGCTTCAATAGCAGCTACTAAGCCTCTGGTTTCAACCATTCCTAATGCTTCGAGTTGTGCCATGTGTCTTCTCCTCCTCTTAGATTTATTTATTTGAGAACTGGTAAAATCTTCTCAACGTCTGAGTGTGGGCGTGGGATTACGTGAACTGCAATAACTTCACCGAGTTTTGCTGCTCTTGCTCCGCCCGCTTCTGTTGCGGCTTGCACCGCACCAACATCACCGCGAACCATAACGGAAACTAATCCACTACCGATTTTTTCGGTGCCGATTAATGTCACGTTAGCGGCTTTAACCATCGCATCAGCAGCTTCAATAGCAGCTACTAAGCCTCTGGTTTCAACCATTCCTAATGCTTCGAGTTGTGCCATAACCATTCCTCCTTTTTAAATTAGAAATATGCTTCTTGATATCCTTCAGATGTTTCTTCTGAATTATTATCATTTTTGCCTTTTTGTAAGCGTTTTGCGCTGAATTTCACCATTTTCCATGTTTCTTCATGGGGTGCTGCAAGAACGAGATGAGCGACCGGCTTTTTAATTGCTCTTTGGCAAGCATTATCCACCGCTTCTCTCACTGCTGCGACTTCTCCGGTGATAATCATTGTTACTAATCGACCACCTAGTTTTCTTTCCCAAGAAACAAGGGAAACGTTCGCGCTTTTTGTCATGATGTCGAGAGCGTCAAGAGCCGCTACAACACCGGTGATTTCTATGAATCCTAATGAACCGTTTTCCATAGCCACTCCTTCCTTAATCGACATCGAATGCTGATAATTTCAGCATCTTTTCTGTATCTTCTTCCACTTGTGGAATGATGTGATAAGTAACGACACCACTAACTCTTTTAGCAGCATCTAAAGCGGCATCAACTGCGGCTTCCACATCACTCACGGAACCTCTAAATTTCACACAAACTAGTAAGGGTACGGGTAAAGAATCTGCATTAGCGGGTTTGTTCTTGTCGAATTTTTCGACAGTGACATTACCTGCTTTGCAGCCGGCATCGCATGCTGCGAATGCAGCTACTAAGCCATATACTTCAACCATTCCTACTGCTTGGTGTGTCATTTATTCTCCTTATTTGTTAATAATGGCGATTTTGAAACCTTCTTGTTTGAGGTTCACAGCCATCGCTTCATTAATCTGATCTAATGGGAAACGATGGGTAATTAATTCTTTGACAGGAAGTCCAATCGCTTGACTTCTCTTTAAGAAATCAAAAGTTGTTGCGTAGTCTCTTAAGGTATAAACCCAACTACCAACCACGGTGATTTCTTTAGAACATATATCAAAGTGGGGGTTAATTGTGGCATCTCCACCATTGATGAAGAAGCCTAATTCACATAAACCGCCACCATTTCTGATGAATTTATAAATATTGCTATGTCCGGCTGGGGCGCCTGTACATTGGAAAGCAAAATCAGCAAGATGACCATCAAAAGCTTCTTTAACAGCGTTGCTTAATGCATCAATGCCTTTATGTTGTGTGAAGTTGACAGTCTTTGTGGCACCCATTCTTTTAGAGAATTCCAATCTCTTATCGTTGCCATCGACAGTACAGATATTTTCAATACCCATAGTTCTTAAAATAGCCACGCAGATGAGTCCGATAGGACCGACACCTTGAACTACGACACGGGAATTGAAACGTAAAATACCAGTGGTTTTTGCTCTTTCAACTGCATGCACTAGAACTGCGCATGGTTCAATTAAGATACGACTTTCTAAATCTAAATCGCTGACGTTAAAGACGGTAGAACCACCTTTAATGAGAATATAGTCTGAGAACCAACCTTTAAGATGGTTATTAGGATCGTCGTCTTTTAATAACCCATAAACATCCGCACCACCGACGTTTTGTTTATTTAAATCGAACATGGTGATATCGGGATTATCTTTAAAAATCATACAAGTGACGACTTTATCACCGATATTTAATGGTTTTCCCGCACTATCTAATTTGACATTTTTGCCCATTTTGATAATTTCGCCAGTTCCTTCATGTCCTAAAACAACAGGAATTAAACCAAAAGGATCTTTTCTAAATTCATGAGCATCAGTACCGCAGATACCGCATCCTTCCACTCTCACTAAAATATCATCATCACCGACTTCGGGAACATTGACTTCTTTAACTTCAAATTTTTCTAATGCAGTTAAATAAGCCACATGTGCTTTAGTGGGAATATTTCCAGCAAAAGTTGGTTTAGAAGCAGTGCTACTATGAGAGCCGTTTAAATCTTCTAGTACCTTTTTAACTAATTCTTCAATTTCTCTTGCATTTAAATCCATATTACATCATTCCTTTCTCGAACAATTCTTTGCCATATTTGGATAAAGCGGTATCTTGTTCTTCTGTACCACCGCTTACTCCAATAGCACCGATAATTTGTCCTTTTTTATTGGTTAATGTATCTCCTCCTCCGAAGACGACAATTCTTCCATTGTTGGTGAATTGAATTCCATATAAAGATCCTTCGGGTTTAGCTAATCTTGATAATTCTTTGGTCGACATCTTAACTGCTACGCATGTGTATGCTTTATTAAAAGCGATATCATAGCTAGCGATAAGGGCATTATCTTCACATTCTACAAGAACAGGATTAGCACCTTTATTAAAGATGGCCACCACGGCATTAACACCCATTTCACG
>JAEEHE010000117.1 GCA_016280685.1 Caryophanales bacterium | reverse complement strand
TGATTCGGTTTGTAAGGCGTTATCGAGCAAGGAAACGATAAATTTCTCACGAGAGGCCATACGGATGTAGTTGGTGTCTGGCAAGATAAATAATTCTTGGTTGAATTTATCGTTATTGTCTTTGATATATTTCTCGACGTTTCTAGTGAATTCAATTCTATTATTGAATGTTTGTGGATATTCAAAACCAATATATGTGCATTTGAGTTTGATTTCTTCCGCGTCTTCTTCATCAAATGGGCGTTGAGAAATTTCACAAATAGTTTCACTTTGGTTCAAAATATCAACACGTCCTTCTTCAGGGAAAACAAAGGCGAAAACATTATCTCTATAAGCATAGATTTCACCTTCACCGAATTTGTGATTATGACGGTAATTTTTAAAGAAGAAACGCAATCTAGATTGATATCCTTCTTCACCATATTTCTCTAATAATTCTTGAGCGTTATCAATAAAGACGAATAAGATATATCCTCTATTCTTGCTTAAGAAGAGATTATCAAGTCTTTCAATAAAGCCATAGGTGGAATGGATGAGTAAGTGTGGATCATATCTATTAAGAGATTGGATACCAGTTGTATCACCGACAGGAGATAACAAAATAGTGGGGTAGTCTTCTTTCTTTCTCTCTAACATCATAGAAGTGACATATTCGCGTTGGCCAATCTTGCTAATCTTCTTGGCTTTAGCGATTAATGGACAATCGGAACATGGTTCATCTAAACCATATAATTTCTTATAACATTTATCACCGCGGACCACTTCGCCAAAAACATCTTGCAAACCATCGCTTAATTCTAATAATTCATAATTACTTCTATCGATGGAATATAAGTTGTAATCGGTTAAACGCAAAATAGAACGATATCTTCTTTCCGCGACGTGGATATCAGTTTCACCGCCGATTTGTCTAGAGAATTCAGCAACATAAGCGGAGAAGACCATCAAAGATTCTTTATCATAAGCATTGATAAGGATTTCTTCTTTATTTCTATTTAAATAATAGATAACACTTCTAACATTTTTACCATCTCTTACTAAGAAGAAATAACCGGATTTGATACCGAATATGTCTAGTCTTTTACCGATTTCGTTATTAACAGGTAATCTCTTTGAGAAATAGAAGGAAGAATCATCATCACAATAATTGACTAATTCTTCAATCAATTCTCTATCCATAAATTCTTCTTCTTTGAATAATGGACCTCTTCCGCCATTATCGCTTTCATAATCGATGAGATATTGACGTTTGTTGGGGTTATATACGGCGATACCACATGTTTCAAAACCGATGTGGTCAGCGAGCATTCTTAATACTTTTTGGAAATTGCTCTTGCTCTTATTGATATCGTCTAAATCAACTTTGGCTTTTGATAAATATTCAAACATCTTAGAAATGTTATTGTGGTTCAAAGAAGTGTGATATAAGTGTTTATTGGCTTTATTTAATCTATCAGGAGTGTATAAGTTAACATCTTTTCCTTGTCTTATCGCATATCTTAAATCAGGAATTAAATCTTCAATATCAGAATATGGATAAACGACACAAGAACATTTACAAACGGCGATATTAGCACCACCTGCTTCATGTTTAGCGACCACTGATTTTTTGGTAACTTTTTCTAATCTTTCTTTTAAACAAGTCAAGGAATCAATAAATGGTAAGAAAACTAAGAAACCGAATCTCTTATCATCTCTTGCAAAAACAATGTTATCTTGATTGAATTCATTGAGAATGTTCTTATAAAGAACAGAATAGACTTCCTCAGTCATAAATTCTTCATTTGTATCATAATAGAAGAACATGATGGCGTTTCTAAATAACTCCGCTCTTAGGATGAACTGTTTGTAGTTATTTAAGAATGAATCAAGAGTAATATATTTTTTATTTCCAGGAACTGGATAATCTAAATCGAGATTATCGTAATTTGTGCAATTGTTGGTGATCATTGTATTAGCTAAAAAGCTATTGATTTGATCGATTTGCGCATTTAATTCTTTAAATTCGGCGATATCGTTTTGATCGTAGTAATTAAGACCTTGTTCAAAGGAAGTTAGCTTAGCGTAATTGTCTTTTGTGTTATCGATTAAATTATCAAAGAAAGCATTATAGGATTTTCTAAATAATAAATAGATAATCAAGACGGTAAAGGCGATAAATAACACGAATAAAATAGCGGAGATAAGAGTGAAGACATAATTTTGTAAAGTTAAAGCAAGAATAAAGAAAACGACCACTAAAACAACGGTAATGGCGGAACCGATAAGGAATAATAAACCAATCCTTTTCGCAGAACCTTTTAATCCGTTTTTCTTAACGAAGCTACTAGCTTCTTCTTGTTTCTTTTTTCTATTTTTTTGTCCTCTATTTTCAAATAGATCCAATATCTTTAATTTCATACTACTCTCCTTAATCTCAACTTATTGCTGGTACAACAATGGTAATTGGTGGCATGTTGGTTCCAGTAACATTGGTGTCGTTAATCTTGAATGTATAAGTATAAGTTCCATCACTATTCACATAATATGTGACTTGTACATATGCGGTAAGTTCTTCCGTTGTACCATCAGGTCTAGTCATAGTAATGGTATATTGATAGCCTTTTGGTGTGTATTCATAGTGGCCATCATTTTCTGTGGATGTAACATCTAATCTAAAGGTGACCGTAATAGTGGCACCATCAGGTGTACTTAATGAATAGGCCAATAACTTAGTGGTATTAGATGTGGTATCAATAGTAACAGTATTAATATCCGTTACTTTAGTAACTGTCGTTCCGTTAACGATGTATAAAACTAAAGTGCTATCTTCTGTACCAGTTTGTGTG
>JAEEHE010000116.1 GCA_016280685.1 Caryophanales bacterium | reverse complement strand
TTCAATCTTATTGTGCGTTTTTAGACGCGGATAAATGGCAAAACGAATTTGATAAGGCAAATGACTTGTTAATGATAAATGATAGAGTGTATGGCTTTAAACTAGATAAAAACAATACGCTTCTTGAATCTTCTTTGTCTTTTAATGATGAAGTCGAGGAAGATTTTTATTTATTGATTAACCGCGAGTCGAAAAATTTCGGAGATTTTTATATTAAAGATGGTAAGAAGAAAGAATCTGACCACGCTTTAAAAGCTATACACTCAATTATTGATTAGATTATGAAAAGAAAGAAAAATAAAGAACCGATTATTAAAAAAGATTTTTCGGAAGTGGATATGCCTCATAATCGCTTCCAAGCTTTTTGGGATATCGTAAAAATTAGATATGATGTCTTATTAAAATTCGCTTTGATCTTCTTTGTATTTTTATTACCGCTTATCATCGCTTTATTTACGAAAAACGTCATGATAGGGAAATTAGATGACGCTTATAGAAATGCTGAAATAGCAGAAGAAAGTTACCGCTCTAGTTTGCTGCAACTAAATTTTATATTTGTCTTTATTGAAGCGTTTTGTTTAATTCTTATCTCTATTCCTATATCAGGAATCATAAGAATATATCGCTTATTAACTTTTTATGAAGGCATTGTCTTTAAAACTGATTTTTTTCAAGGAATTAAAGACAACATAAAACAGGTTTTATTAGTTTTCTTTTTCTCTTCTATTTTTTATATCACCTCTAAAATGTCTATTCATTATTTGATGTTTACCAATCAAAATGATGTCTTATCTACGATAATATTCTTCTTACCAGCGGTTTTATCTATATTGATAATATTGCCTATCTCTATCATGCATATTAATCAAATTTCTATTTATAACAATAAATACACACAAAATATTAAGAATTCATTTTTCTTATATTTGAAAAGCGGATTTATTATCTTACCGATGTCAATATTATTAATCGCTCCATTATTTTTGATGATAATAAAAATACTATATATGCCCATCATTGTTTTAATGATTTATGGAATAGTGTGGTTACCTTTTATGATGTTAATTGTTTATCTAATATGTAACAGTGTTTTTGATAAATACATCAATAAAGAACAATACCCCTCTATTTTTGATAAAGGGGTATATAGAATTAAAGATAAATAATTATTATTTTAATATTTTATTGAAGTAATAAATGGGGATAGAACTCCAGCCGTGGCATAAACTACCAGCTTTATCAAAAGCATCCGCGCCTTCTTCGGTTTCATAGAATGAGGTAGCCCCGTTATCGAGCATCTTCTTATATCTCTTTTTAATATCTTCTATTATATAAGAATTATATTTTTCTCCATTCATTAATAAAGCATCATAAACGAATCCTCTAGTGGATAATGAAGCTTCAATTAATTCCTTATCATTTATAAGAGCGTCAAGCATCTTTTCATCGCCCATACCTCCTAAACAGAGTAAAGCGTTAGATAATTGGGAATAGATATCTTTATGCCCAGTTCTTAAGAAATAGATTCCTTTATCAGGATTATAGAATGTTTTTTTAATTCCTTCTTTAATTCTTGATGAATCGATATTCGTTTTAAATAAATCATTATAAATATCAATAACGTGTACAAGCATTGCGTTAATGGTTAATTCATATTCATCTTTAGTGGGTATATTAGGATTTAAATCGACATCATTATCGCTATAAGGTGTCCATTCATAGAAATTCCAGAATGGTTTTTCAAAATATTTTATTAATCCCTTATCATCTAATCTAGATAAGAATGCATTCATAATGCCGTCGATAACATCTTTTGTTTCTTCTAAAATAGTTTCATCTTTTGTGTATTTGATATATTCATATACTTGTTTGATATAGGCTAAAGAGAAGAACGGTATAGCAAAATTATTTGATCCACAAGGGAATGTTAGAGGCAATAAACCGGTCTTTTTATCATATCCTTTGGCCATTAATAATATATTATGTCTTTGATATTCATATCCTTCAAAAACATAATAACCGCATAGCATTTGGTTACGACTATCGAGGCAATATAACGCTTGTTCTCTCCATGGACAATCTTCGTAGTGTTCATGCATGCATAATTCTAAAGTATCAATCGCGGTTTTATAGATTTGATTAATTAAAGGATCGTGGAAATCTTTATTGATAATTTTATGAACATAATTAACAGGTCTAATGCCCGCATAGATAATCTTTACTTCTTTAGGAGAATCAAATTGTAAATATCTTCCCGCGATTCTTCTTAAAGGATTAAAGAATTTATTGATACCTTTTTTAAGATAAATTTCTATGGAAAAATCACGAGATCCTATAATTCTTCTTACGCATCCATCTTCGATATGCTCACCATAAGAAATTGTTAATAATTGATCGCATTCTGATTCTACTTCGATATCGATAAAACCAGCAGTTTCTCTATATATATCCACGAGTAAGGCATTATCATTTTTGAAAACACGAAAATCTCTTCTTTCTAATAATTCGATATCGTGAATATTTCTCAAAACGAAATTTTCTGATTTATCAATTAATATGGAAGGATAATATTTCTCTTCTTTAATACGATTATCATAATAAAAACTGAGACCTAATTGTCCGGTGATTATTTTCTTATAACCATTTTTAAATTCATTCATTACACGAGATTTGGTGTTCTCATTAGAATATGCGAGCACTCCATCTTTATTTTTTATTTCAAAGATGACACCGTGAACATCATACATATAGACAGAAGAATCCACTCCATAATGCCAAACTTGGATTTTATAATGATTTTCTTTTTGAGCTTTTTTATATTTAAAAGTATCGAAATATTTGACGTCGTGGTAATCGCTGGTCTGCATGAATTTCACTAATTCATCATTGATATAAAAAGCATAAACACTATCGGCAGCGATAGTGATTTCTATTTCTTTTGTAGATGAAGAAAATTCACCAACGAATTCTGCGTAATCATCAAAATCTAAAGAATTATTTGCCCAAATCCAACATGCTTTATCAAATGGCTTCATATTTTGATAATCGTAATGAATAATCATTACATTTCTTCCTTCCTATTTTAAGATTACCTTTTTATTTATAAAAAGACAAATAATTAAATATATAAAAAGGATGTTCATTTGAACACCCTCTTATTTCTTAGAAATAATTGATTATTCCATCATGGTGATATAGAAGATGCCTTGGGGATAATTTGTGCTGGCAGCTTCATAAGACAATGTGATGGTGTAATTAGAATAATCGTCCGCTAATTTGAATTGATTTGTGGCACCAGGAACATTTTCAAAACCAGAAGATAATAATTGACTGGCATAATTAGCGGTGATGTCACCGGTGTTGAAGAAACCGATTTTGTTCTTGTTGGTATTGGTCCAGTTATTATAATCAATCTTATCGATGAAATAATATTTATCACCATTAGTGGGGAATGGCACTAATTCTCTATTGATTAAATAATCAAAAGTGGTGTCCCAGTCTGTGCTAGAGAAATCATAGTTAACGAATTGTAATAATCCTTTAACATATCTTCTTTCATAATATTCATCACCGCTAGGATCGCTATCTCTAGTAAGGCTTCTTCCACCTTCGAGATTTAAATCTTTAACCATGAGTTGAGAAGCGGTATCACCGAAACCTTCTGCGGATAAATAAAGAATGTTGTCAGTGACGTCGATAGAAGCATAAATTTCTTTATAATCATAGGTATTTTCACTACCTGTTTCATAAAGGTTATATTTCTTGATAACTTCGGCATTTGTGGTTTTGAAGGAAGCAGTACCATTGGTGTTGCTGATAAATTGCCAATCAGCGATATTAAATGGAATTCTTACTTGTTTAGAAGCAATAAATTGTTTGGCTTCTTCATAAGTGGTCTTTAAGGCAAAACCAACAGGCTCAGAACTAGAGTGGCTTTGCGCATAGCGAGCACGTAAGCGCAAGACGCCATCTTTGTTAGCTAAATAACCATTTTCAATCGCGAAGATATAATCGCTATCAGAATAATAGGTACCATTCACTAAAGTATAAGTGAGAAAGATATCTTCGGTGATGATGGTTCTAGAATGATAAGGAGTCACGGTGTAGGAGCTTTGTACTTCTACAAAATAATTACCATTAACGATTAAGTTACTTAATCTATTAAATGCGGTTAAAGCTTCTTCTTCGAGCTCTTCAGGTGTTTTTTCTGGGAGTTCTTCTTCCTCACTTCTACCGGATGGTCCGGGTTGAGATTCGGATTGAGATTCGCTGGTATTGGAGGTGGGGTCACTTTCCGGATTCTTACGGCTTCCGGAATTATCGCAACCCACTGTCGCTAATAAAATTGGTAAAGCGATTAATAATAATTTATTAAGTTTCATGTTCTTTTCCTCCTTATTTCACAGGGGTGTCGATATCACCAGTTTCAAATGTTGGTAAACTTTCGACAACGAAATATCTGAAGCAAATTTCTGTATTACCAACTACTCTTTCATTAACAACATAGTTGGCTGTGCCATAAGCGTAGTGGATGCCTAAAGTAGAAGTATCTAAATCACTCAACCAGAAAATGGCTTCTTGAGATTCATAAATGTCATAAGTTCTATAGCTGATGAAACGTTTTTCTGTATCGCTATAGAATTTGGAATCGCCACTTTCTCTCATACGATAGTTGAATTCGTTAGCAGCATAGTTAGCATCCTTCAAGACATATAATGTCTGATAATCACGAACTGCACCGCAATTATTGGAATCGTAGACCACTCTATCGTAAGTAAGCCAGTTATCGCCATTGCGGAGGCCGCTATCATAATAATCACCAAAGATTTCATTGATGTTATTTGGAACAACGGTATATGGGAGCGTGAGATCTAATTCAAAAACATAGTTCACAGGAACTGATAAATTACCTTGATCATCATATGTATATTTGATGAATGTGGCACGAATGGTGAAGTCGATTTCATAAGCGCCGCATAAATCGGTATTGAAGTCATTCTTTAAAGTTACTAAAGTACGACCGATATGTTTGCCGTCATTATCTTTTTGCTCGTAGACATAATCACCAAAACTATCATCACGTGTGTGGTGAGAAGGTTGTGGTTGCGCATTATCGAAATAGCTTGGATCAACACCGATACTAGCAGTGGTATTGCTTTGTAAATATTTATTAAAATCAGCAGCGGTATAGTTAACGCCTTGTTTGATAATTAATCTATGTTCGTTTAGTCTATATCTTGAGAAAACCGTTGGCATACCAAAGTCGAATTTTTCTCCGACTTTTGCAGCAACGTATTCGTTGAAGACGTCTTGTAATGTCTTTTGTTCATCATCGCCATGATCAGAATCTCTATATAAACCTTGTGGGCCTTCTTCATCTTCGCCCATGACTTTCTTGAATTCTTCGATTAATTCGTTGAAGTCGATACCGAAAGCGGCAGCAGCTTCTGTCATACCGGTCTTTTCAGAACCTTTTAACATACCGAATTGTTTATTGTATAAATCGATAATTAATTGACCGCTGGGGACAACACCTTCTTCATTCTCTTCACCCATAAAGGCATAGAGTTGATCTAAGGTCATGTTAGTGCCGACTAAACCGATAAATTTAATTAAAGCTCTTAAACCTTCGGGATTTAATTCTTCAAAGAAATCCGCAACTAAGTCTCTATTTTGGTTAATCCATGAGGTTTCAACGAAGGCCGCATCTTCATAGTAATAGTTTTGTTCTAAGATAATTTTGAAAACTTCTTTGAAAGCGGGGTAACAAACACCAAATGTGCTACCAGTGACGTTAACTTCGGAGAACCAGGCACCGATGTGGTGGACAAAGCGGAGCATGCTTTCTGGAGAACCAGAAACATAATCCATCGCTTCTTCCATCGCTCTTTCATCAATAGTGGCGCCTTGTAAGAAAGTATTGTAAATGACGAACGCCATTTCTAAATCATCGAGGTGACGAATCATGGATCTGAAGAATCTATGTAAGAATCTAAAGAAGACATTGCTGTTA
The DNA here is from genome assembly GCA_016280685.1 of Caryophanales bacterium. Next base: position 18,633 of record JAEEHE010000116.1, on the reverse strand, counting down.
TCGTCCATGGCGATTTTATATAAGCTATCCCAGTTTAAAGCGGTGAAGTCATCGAGAGTTGCGGCAAATGGCGCGTTATCTAAGATGGCTTTTTCTTCCATCGCTTTTTGATGGATATAACTATTGGATCCCTTTAAAACATAATCAGCGTTGAAGAAATCACTTTCTAATGGGTCTCTATCAAAAACAACTGTGGTGAAGTAGCCATATGCTGTTTTGTCTTTGGCGATTTCTTGGACGGTTTGGAATAAATTATCCGCGTTGATATAAGCCACTGCGTAAAGGATGTTATAGACGAATGAATAAGTCATTTCTTCATCATTATCGGAGGACATCACTAATTGCCATAATGTGGATAAGAAGATATTGAATTCCTTATCGGTCATATGATTGTGTTCGCCGATGAAGTCTAAGAAGTATTCACCGAATTCTTCTTTCATCTCCGCGTACGCTAAAGTGGAGCCCATGCTATTCAAGAACATCTCTTCTAATTTCTCAGGACTAATGTAATTGATTTCATTAACTTCTAAGGGGAATGTTAGGTCAACTTGATAATCTTCTGGATCGACAGGAATGTCAGGAATTGATTCGGAACTGGATTCGGATTCTTGTGCCTCACTAGAGGATTTTTTTCCGATGGTATCCCAGCCGTTATAACAACCGGTCATTAAAACAGAAGAACAGAGCAACAAACCTAAAGCTTTTAATAAAGGTTTTTTCATTTTGCGTTTCTCCTTTTGGCAAAAAAATAAAGAGCTAATTTTTATTGTAAGTGAAAAAAATGTTATTTGTCTATACAAATATTGCTATGGATGTTTCAATCTTTTCTTTTATTTTGTTTTTGCTATTTTGTTAGGATTTTTTGCCTATATTTTTTTATCGTATTTTTGCCTATTCTTTTATAAGATAATAATTGTATGATCATACTGCAAAATATCAAAAAGAGATTCTTTACCGAAAATGGTAAAAGAAGTAGATATATCCTTAAAGGTATTGATTTAACTTTACCCGATACCGGTTTTGTTTCTATTTTAGGTCCATCTGGATGTGGTAAAACCACATTCTTAAATATTCTTTCTTTATTAGAAAATCCCGATGAAGGAAAACTCTATTTTGATGATGTCGATTCCACATCATTGAGTGAAAGACAAAAAGATGAATTTAGACATTTAAGAATCGGCTATATCTATCAAGAATATAACCTCATTAGACACCTCAGTGTTTATGACAATATCAAATTAGCTTTTGATTTAGGTTCAACCATGACTAAGGATAAAAGTCATAATGAATTCTACAAAAACGAAAAGAAAAGAATTGAAGATGCTTATCAAGAAGAATTAAAAACCCTGAAAGAAAAGAACGCCTCTAAAGAAGAATTAGACTGGGCGGAAATCGAATATAAAAATCAGCTAGCAGAATTAAAACAATCATTAAAACCGAGAAGACAAGAACGCCGCCGCATCAAACAGTTGATGGTGGATTTTAATATCAATAAATTAGCCAAACAATTCCCTTCATCACTGTCTGGCGGTGAGAAAGAAAGAGTGGCTATTGCCCGTGCTTTAGCTAATGATCCTGACATCATTTTAGCGGATGAACCAACCGGTGCTTTAGATGATGAAAACGCTGTCGAAGTCATGAAAGCTCTCAAAAATCTCTCTAAAACTAAGCTAATTGTCATGGTTTCGCATAATGAATCATTAGTGGAGAAATATAGTGATCGTATTATTAGATTCCATGATGGTTATATTTTTTATGATTCGGAAAATATCGCATCCGCAACTGTGAAACCATTAAAAAAGAAGGTTTCTGAAAATAGGTCATTATCCGTTTTCCCATTAGCGATGAAACGTATCCTTAATAAAAAGGGAAGATATATATTTTTAAGTTCTATTAATACTTTAGGTATATTAGGTATCGCTATCGCAGCATCTGTTTATGTCGGTGCGACCAATTTCTCTAATCGCGCGCAAAGAGATGCTTTAAGAACTTATCCTCTCACGATTAGTAATATCAATTATGGTTATGGTGATAGTTTTTTAACTTCCGGTGGTAGATTATATCCGGAAGATGGAAAGATTCATCGTATCGATGATGATGACTCAACCACCTATGTGAATTCTATTACTTCTGATTATGTTAATTTTATTAAAGAAGGATTTAAGGCTAATAACGTCGATGAAGACTGTTTGGTTTTACGTAAAGGCCTAGCCCCGACGATATTATTTGAAGGCGATGGCAAGATTGAAGCATTTGAAGCTTCAGAAATCACTAGCTTTGTCGGCTTTGAATCTTTATGGAGAACCCCCGCTAATTATTTCAAAACCTTAAATGGTTCAATAGAGATGATCAATGAATCTTATGATTTAATCTATGGCACGATGCCTAAAGAGGATGATGAATTATTATTAGTCCTCGATAATCATGATTCGTTCCCCGCTTATATGCTCGACTTAATGGGTTTCAAAGGTGATGAAATCAGCTATCAAGATTTAGTGAATAAGAAATTCAAATTCGTCAATAACGATGAATATTATAATCTTAAAGATTCTAGTTCTGGTAGATCATATACTGGTCATTTCATCAAGAGCAATGAAGAATTAGCCGCACGAGGATTACAAGCTGACCAGATTCAATCCTTATTCTTAGATGCGCTTAAATATTATCAAGATGGTGGTAGTAAGAATCTCGCGGAGATGGATAAAGTCTTAAAACAAATCAGTGATAATTATTTCACTGCCGAAGAAGAAACAAGAACTCTTACCTATGCGACTAAAGTATGGGATTTACAATATCTCTTCAATGATTCTCGTAAAGGATTAGAAATGCATATCAGCGGTATTGTCCATCCGAAGAAAGAGGAGATGTTTCCTTATTTAACCCGTGGTATTTACTATAGTAAAGCCTATAGCGATTTATTCTTAAAGCAAAATAGTGAATCCGCATTCGCTAAAGAATATGCGAATCACTTAACATATCCTATTCCTCAAGAAGGATTGATGTCTGTTCCAACCGCTTATGAAATTTTAGATAATTGCAAAGCTATTCCTAATTCTGGATATTCTGATTTATCAGCGATGTATGATTATCTCTTATCGAGAAAAACTTTTGGTGTTGATGAATCAGTTTATCAAATTGAAGTAGTCGCTAAAGACTTTGCCATGAAAAAGAGAGCGGTTAAAGTCCTCGATGAATGGAATAATACCCACGAAGGTATCTATCAAATTCATTACACGGATATCGGCTCGATGATCGTGGATTTAGTCAGTAAATATGTCGGTATCTTAGTCGTCGTTTTGATGGCGGTAATCGGTATGGTTATCTTTTCTAATTTATTAGTTACATCCTTACTAGCGATATTAGAGATTAATTCTCGTACTAGAGAAATTGGTCTATATCGTTCACTAGGTGCGAAGTCATCTTATGTCCGTTCCATCTTCTTTGTGGAACAAGGGATTATCGGATTGATATCAGGTGTTTTGGGCATTGGACTCGCTTACGCATTGATACCGATTATTAATCTATTTATTAAAAACGCAGTGACTGCGGCAGTTATATCTAATTTTGCTGTTCTTCATTGGTGGGCTGCTTTAATCGTTGCGATTGTCTCCGTTATCATTGGAGTTTTATCTACAATCTTCCCAGCGATATTTGCTACACGAACTAAACCCTCTAAAGCTCTTCGTTCAATTTAAGTATTATGGTTAATGTATTAGATTATGTACCCCATCCCACAATAGAATTATGGACTTGGCCACATATTCTTTTTATCGTCTTAACTATTTTAGTTTTAGGAGCCAGTTTAACTCTCATAACTTTATTCGTCAAGAAAGAGAACACTCTTCTTTGGATTTATCGTATATCAGGTATCGTCTTATTTGTCACAATAGTGGTCAATCATATCGATGTTATTAGATTCGATGTGGAGATTGAAAAAGATGTGGTGATGGTGTTCGGAAAAGAAACACCTTATACCTGGTGGATGGTTGCTTTACCATTTACCATCTGTTCTTTTGCATCCTTCGTTATACCTTTTGGATGCTTTATGAAGAAAGACAATTTCATCGTTCATTCCCTGTATCCAATCGCCATTATGGGTGGCATCGTCAATATCTTTATTCCCAACTATTTAGGCAACCAAGGATTCTTCGAAATTCGCACATGGACGGGACTTTTGCACCATATTTTGTCGATGTGGATCGTTTTATTGATGCTTTTAAAAGGTTTCATCAAACCATCGATGAAGAAGATTTATCAACTTCCGATCGCCTTATTAATCATCCTCGCTTTAGGTTTAATTGAACTTCAAGCTTTCCATTATGCGGAAGCGATGGCAATTGAAACTGACTTATCGGGCTTTATGTGGTATCATATGGACCTGGGGTTAATCCTCGCTGACTTTATCTTCACTTTTATCATGGAGAAATTTGTCTATAAGAAGACATTAAAAGAAATATTCAATTTCAAAAAGGAGACTATAGATGGCAATCAAAGTAACTAATGATAGTGATAAATTAGTGTTCCACATTAAATGTGAATACTGTTTATGCGAATTCGATTATGAACAAGAGGATTTAGGTTATAGACCTTGGTATCCGAAAGGATTTGTCTATTGTCCAAAATGTCAAAAACCTCTTAGGCACGATCCTGAGAAGAATCGCAAAGATAATAAAATAGAAGTGAAATGATGGTGACTCCATCATTTTTTTATCATCTTCCTTGCTATGGATATAATAATTATTATAATTGTATGGTTAGCAAACGCTAACTAAGGAGGAATTTCTATGTCACCATTAGTTATTATCAGTCTCTTAATTCCTTTATTAGGAACCACTTTAGGAAGCGCGATGGTCTTCTTTTTGAAGAAAGAAATTAATCCGAAAGTCCAAAAGATATTATTAGGGTTCGCTTCTGGTGTGATGATCGCCGCTTCTATTTGGTCTTTATTGCAACCGGCGATTGAATCATTTGAAGATAAAGATTATAGAGCGTGGTTAATTCCGGCGATTGGTTTTTTAATCGGTATCGGTTTTTTGCTACTACTTGACTATCTCATTCCTCATATCCATATCAATAAGCAAGAAGAAGGTATTAAAAAGAATAAATTAAGCCGCACTTTTAAGATGATGTTAGCGGTGACTTTACATAATGTTCCAGAAGGACTAGCGGTCGGTGTGGTTATTGCCGGTGCGATTACCGGAACGATTAATGAACATGCGATGCTTGCTTTAGCTATCGGCATCGCTATTCAAAATTTCCCGGAAGGAGCAATTATCTCCATGCCTTTAAAAGAAGAAGGAATGAGTAAAGGTAAAGCTTTCTTATTAGGATTTTTATCAGGAGCAGTGGAACCGATTGCCGCTTTATTAGCGATCGCTTTAACCGCCTTTGTTTCCGTTATCTTACCTTATACTTTAGCTTTCGCTGCGGGAGCGATGATCTATGTAGTAGTGGAAGAATTAATCCCGGAAGCTAATGAAGGAAAACATTCCAATTTGGCTACCATTGGTTTAGCGGTGGGATTTGTTCTCATGATGGTTTTAGATATCGCTTTAGGTTAAAAAGAAAATAGCCATATGGCTATTATCCTTTGAAATATAATTTACTTTGATAATTTCTCGGTTCTTCTGTCACGTTGATTCCTAAGAGTTTTAAGGTTTTCAAGTCAACTTCGGAAAGAATCGTTGTGGAGTGTAGTTCCGATCCTTTTAATTTCGGTAATTGTTTAATCGCCAATTCAGCGAGAGGATTAGTTAAGGCTTGAATGGACAAGGCTAATAAGATTTCCTCAGCACGTAATCTAGTATGACTTCTATGAAGATATGTTTCTTTTAAATCGGTCATAGGAGCGATAATATTTGGCGATAATAAGAATATGCTTTTATCAATTTTAGCGAGATATTTAAGGGTGTTTAATAATAAAGCGGCGGAAGCACCTAATAATGGAGAACGATGACCAGTAATTATTTTACCATTTGGTAATTCGATGGCTTCACTAGGTTCTTTTTCTTTTTTCTCAACTTCTAATGCTTTCAATACGCATTTACGATTTTCGGGAGATACACCCGCTTTATTAAGTAGATTTTCCATCTTCACTAAAGATTCTGGTGGTAATTTACCTAAGAAAATCTTTAATCTTGTATCGTAATATCTTCTTAAGATTTCTCTACGAGAAGCATCTCTTACCGCTTCATCATCTTTGATGGCCATACCAACCATATTGACACCCATATCAGTGGGTGAATGATATGGTGTTTCACCATAGATTTTTTCAAAGATGGCTTTTAATAAGGGGAAGACTTCGACGTCACGGTTATAGTTAACTGTGGGGATACCATATTTTTCTAAATGGTATGGGTCGATCATATTTAAATCGTTTAAATCGATGGTCGCGGCTTCATAAGCAATATTAACTGGATGGTTGATAGATAAGTTCCAAACTGGGAAGGTTTCATATTTCGCATAGCCAGCGCGAATACCGTTCTTATTATCCAAATAAATTTGCGATAAACAAGTCGCCATCTTGCCACTTCCTGGTCCCGGTGCGGTAACCACAACGAGAGGTCTGGTGGTTTTAATATAATCATTTTTTCCTAAACCATCATCGCTGACGATAAGAGGAATATTTTGGGGATAACCATTGATTTGATAGGAACGATAAACATTGATACCGCTGTTCTTAAGTTGTTTTTCAAATTCTACGACATTTGGTAATTTTTGATAGAAAGAAATAACGACGGCAGAGACGTATAAACCGGATTCTCTATATGTATCAATAAGCCTTAGAACATCTTGTTGATAGGTGATACCGATATCCGCTCTAACTTTGTTAGAATTGATATCGTTTGCGTTCACTACGATAACGACTTCCGCCTTATCCTTGATGCCTAATAACATCTGTAATTTAGCGTCGGGATGGAAGCCGGGTAAGACACGAGAAGCGTGGAGGTCGTCAAATAATTTACCACCGAATTCAAGATATAATTTATCACCGAATTTGGCGATTCTCTTGAGAATGTTTTCTCTTTGAATCTTCAAATATTTGCTATTATCAAACGCTTCTTTTTTCATATACATAATGATAATTCTTTTTAAGGAATTTTTTAAGATTTTTTTGATAAAAAATCAATAAAAAAAGAGAGTTCATCAGAACTCCCTATTTTGAAGGTTAATCTAAAGATTATTCTTCTTCTTTTTCTTCTTTAGCTTCGTCTTTCTTTTCGACAGAAACGACTGCGACGACGGTGTCTGGTAACTTAACAAAAGTTAATAAGATTTGTAAGCAAGCCACTAAGCAAACCATGATGCCAAAGACGATTAATTGTGCGCTGTATTTGATGACTGGATCATCACCGATGCATAAAGCGCCTAATGTGATAGCAACAGCAGCGATAACAACTGCGACGATGAAAGCGACTAAAGCGGATTTAACAGCTTTTGCTTTGATTGCTAAGACAAATGTGAAGATAGCATCTGCTAAGATGACTGCACCAATGCAGAGGAGTAAATATGGGATGACGATTAATAATAAATTAATTAAGCCATAAGCATATTTAGCAACAACCATGCTGATACCGAGGGCTAATAAGACTGCTCCTGGAATAGCAACACTGGCGAAACCTTTCTTGGCGAGGACGCCTGCGACGATCGCGAGCACTAATGATAAAGCACCAACGATAATTAAGACGATACCGAGAACCACGGAAATAGCATTGACTGCGTCGGTTGGATCGCCTTGTTCACCGGCCATGATAGCACCGGCAACGATGCATAAGATACCAACGACTAAAATAATAGCAGCGGTAATCCATTTGCCTAAACGTTCTTTAACAAATTGCATAATTTTTACTTCCTTTCCGAAAGAGTATTATAATCCAAAAACATTTATTGTTAACAATAATTATTTTAAATTGCAAAAGAAAAACCCACTTATTTACGAGAAATAGTGGGATTTTGCATTATTTTTCTAATAAATCTTGTAAAACAGAAACTAATACATCGATTGATTTATTACTGGCACCATCGTTATTGATGATGAGATCAGCGTAGTACTGACTGGGAGCAATTATTTCTTCAAACATCGGTTGCACAGTCGTGAAGTATTGTTCAATGATGCTTTCGTAAGAACGGCCTCTTTCTTTCATATCTCTTTCGATTCTTCTCACCAATCTTCTTTCGCGAGAAGCATTGATGAAGACTTTGAGGTCGCCTAACGCTCTTAAGTCTTTGTTAACTAAGGCCATAATACCTTCGATAACAATCATCTCTTTCGGTTCAACAATTTCTGTTTGTTTACTTCTAGAATGAGTAGTGAAGTCATAGATTGGCTTTTCAATGGTTTGTCCATTCTTGAGAGCTCGTAATTGCTCATTCATTAATTTCCAATCAAATGATTTGGGGTGGTCATAATTGATTTTGGTTCTTTCTTCAAAGGGAAGGTCACCAAAGTCTTTATAGTAGTCATCGATAGAGATATGAGCGATTTTATCGCTAGGTATCTTCTCTAAGACCTTCTTTAAAACATATGTCTTTCCGCTTGCGGAACCACCGCCGATAAGAACAACCTTACTCATAATTAATCCTTAGTCTTGTGAATAGTTCACAAAATAGTTTTGCACTAAGACAACAGGTGTACCTTTATCACCAGAACCACTGGTTAAGTCACATAAGGAACCGATTAAATCGGTTAATTGACGAGGAGTGGTACCTTCGGTAACCATTTTGCCCACGAGGTTAGCTTCTTTTTCTTTAATTTTTTGTTTAATGGCTTCTTTAAGTTCAGCACCTTTTAAGTCTTTGAATTCGTTATCCGCGAGGAATTTTAATTTTAATTCATTAGGTGTGCCTCTTAATCCTTCAGTGAAGAATGGGGAGACCACAGGGTCCGCTAATTCCCAAATCTTACCTTGTGGATCTTTGAATGCGCCATCACCATAAACCATAACTTCGACGTGTTTACCGGTGGCTTTTAAGATATCTTTTTGAATTTGTTCGACTAATTCTTGTCCGGCTCTGGGGAATAATTTAACGGTTTCTTCAGTAGCTTTATTAGAACCTAATAAACCGTATTTTTCATTATAGCCACTGCCATCGACAGGTGCGGTAAGAATATCATCTAAACCTAGGACGATTTCTCCACCTTTTTCTTTTAAGATACGTTTAGTTCTCTTTCTAGTGTGGATATCACAAGTAAGAACTTTCTTTGTGTAATCTAAGATAGCTTTGGGTTGGTTAGCGAATATAACTTCAACATCACAACCTTCGCTCTTGATTAAATCGACATAGTAATCGATATAATCGACACCGGTGAATTCATGGACTTTATGACCGAATAATTCACGATATTTTTCTAATGATAAGACATCGCTATAAGGATTGACGTCTTTTGCATCTAATTCATCATATGTTAATAAGGCATTACCGACTTCATCACTAGGATAGGAGAGCATGAGGACGATTTTATCCGCGCCTCTAGCAAAACCTTTTAATAAAATGGCAAATCTATTTCTTGATAAGATAGGGAAAATGACACCGATGGTGCCGCCTTTAAATTTATTACGGACATCTTTAGCAATTGCATCGACAGAAGCATAGTTGCCTTGAGTTCTAGCAACGACGCTTTCAGTGATAGCAATGACATCTCTATCATTGATAGGGAATGGTTCGCCTTGACTAGCGGCTAATACGCTATCGACGACGATTTTACCTAAATCATCACCTTGTTTAACGATTGGTAATCTAATACCACGGCTAATTGTTCCAACGAATTTAGACATAATTATTTCTCCTCTTTTCTAATAATGTTTCTCGCTATATAAACACCACAAGCACTGGCTTGGGCTAAGCCCCTTGTTAAACCAGCGCCATCACCGGCGACATATAAGTTAGCGATACCTTGAACTTCAAGTTCGCGGCTCATATTTGGGTGAGCGCTATAATATTTGGCTTCGACACCATAAAGTAATGTATGTTCGGTGGCGATACCAGGAGTGATATGATCTAAGACTTCAATCATTTCGATAATGGAACGCATAGTTTTATAAGGAAGGGCTAAAGCTAAGTCACCAGGAACAGCTTCTTTTAATGTCGGTCTGACAAAGCCTTCAGCGATTCTCTTCACTGTGCTTCTTCTACCTAATTTGATGTCACCATATTTTTGGACGATGACAGAACCACAGGCTAATTGATTGGCTAAAGATGAGACTTTTAAGGCGTATTCGTTAGGTTTTTTGAATGGTTCTTCAAAATGATGGGACACTAATAAGGCGAAGTTTGTGTTATTAGATGACAACTTAGAATCGTTATAGGAATGGCCATTAACATTGACCACACCTTCATAGTTTTCCATAACGACATGACCACCGGGGTTAGAACAGAAAGTTCTCACTGTGCTACCGACAGAGGTCTTATAGATGAACTTGCCTTCATAAAGATTGTTATTAATTTCTTCCATGACGATGTTAGGGCATTCGACACGAACGCCGACATCGACTTGAGTTTGTGACATAGGGATTTTGTATCTATCAAAGAGTTCAGTAATCCATTTGCTACCTTCTCTACCGACACCTAAAACAACATATCTGCCTTCATAGATATCGCCATTATCGATTTTGACACCTTTGATCTCGTTATTTTCGACGACGATATCAACGACTTTAGTGCCGAATTTCATATCGATTTTATCTTTTAAAGAATCATAAATACGAGATAAGATCTTTAAATTTTCTTCGGTACCGAGGTGGCGGACCTTACTTCTTAATAATTTCACGCCCACGCTCATAGCGCGTAATTCAATCTCTCTAACTTTAGGAGTATCAGGGTTAGTAATGACATTGGTCGCACCAAAAGAAAGGTTCACTTCATCAACATAGTTAATGAGGTCCATTAATTCTTCAGGGGAGATATAATCAGTTAACCATCCACCAAATTCGGTAGTGATATTAAATTTTCCATCGGAATAAGCGCCTGCTCCACCGAAACCACTGGTGATAGAGCATGCAGGATAACATTCACGATACCCTTTTTGATTGACTGGGCAGCGATCGATTTTATGTTCTAAGACCGGACATCTTCTTTCGTAGATATTCTTACCTCTATCGAGTAAGAGAATCTTGAGCTCAGGATTCTTTTTGGCGAGCTCATAGGCACACATATAGCCACTTGGACCGGCGCCAACGATAATAATGTCGTATTTCATAGAGAGGTCTCCTTCAAAAAACACTAAATGATTATATCATTATTTACATGATTTTTTAGTGATATTTTCTTCTTTTTGTCACAAATAATTTTTGATTTTTCTAAATGTAGTTTAGAATGTTTTTGCTACATATTATATATGTGCAGTTATAGGAGATATAAAAGATGATAAAAAGTAAATTTCTTTTTATTCTACTATCTGTTAGTGCTATCGCGTTGACTAGTTGTGAAACAACGAAAAACTATGTCGATCATCTCGATGACTATGCTTTTTCCATGAAATATCACGACTACTTCAACATCTTGCAACTAACAGATATTCACTGGAACGCGAATACGTCCACATTAAAATCTAAACAATATTTAGAGAAAGTTTTAAAAGAAGCTAACGATCACATAAAAAAAACTAACGATCGCCCTGATGCTCATATCGATTTAGTGGAATTAACTGGTGACCAATTCATGTTATCCAATTCTTACCACGTTAAATCATTTATCAAATTCTTCGAAGAAAAAGCCGAAGAATACGGCTTCAAATACGCAGTTATTTGGGGTAACCATGACCAACAAGGTTTATATAATCCCAATTGGTTAGGCGATCAATTTAAGAAAGCTGAGCACTGTTTTTATGCCGAACCAAATGACAATCTCTATGGTAGAAGTAACTTTGTTATTAATTTAACTGTCAGTGGTGATAGAGCCGCTACATTAAATCCCACAGTTTGGCAAATCGTCAACTTAGATAGTGGTGCTTCCTTCTCGGAAACCGCGATTTCTCCATTTAGAGATTACGATTATATTCGTAAAGAACAAACTGACTGGTTCGTGAGAGAACATAATATGGAAGGTGTTGGACCATTAGTGCCCGCGATTGCCTATTATCACATTCCTCAAGATGAAAACCGTCATGCTTGGGAAGAACATCTTAAGAATCCTACTGCCTTTAAGAGCAAATTCTTTAAATTAGAAGAATTCGCTGATAATGGTAGTGATAGATATGCTTCTGACTTCTTAGATGTTGGTAGAGAAAATAACTTAAGAGGAGCCTTCATGGGTCACGCACACAATGTTGACTGGACCTTTGATTTCGATGGTATGGTGGTCGGTTTAGGCGTTAAGACTGGACCAGAATTATATTTCGCTCATATCGAACAAGATTCTACTGATGAAGCGATGAAAGAAGGTTTGGCCTCATTAGATACACCAATTACTGAGAATTTTGATTTAATCGGCGCATCCTTAGTTACAATTAAAAACGCACTTGAATTCGATTTAGAACACCTCTACTACAATGAAAGAGCAGAGGGCGACTTTAAACAATGGAGGAAATGGTAATTATGAAAGACTTCTTTAATAAAGATAATTTATTATTATCCTCATTTGATAAGAAACAAAAATTAGTTTCTTTGATCACATCTATTTTGATTATTGTCTTCTTCATCTTAAGCGCTTTTACATTCATTAATTTCTTATTCCCCTTTGCCGATATCGTCGGTTCTATCGTTTCTGGTAGTGCGGATATGGCGGTTAGAGATTTAGGAAGATCATTACCGATTTTCTTAACATTCTTCATGACCTTCTGGGCTTTATTATTAGTCCATACCTATTATCGTAACTACGATGATGAAAAGAGAAAGAAATCCTGCTTTAGAAAAGCTATTGTGGTTATCGCTTTAGGTGGAGTTAATATTCTCTATATCTTAATCATGAGATTTGCCGGTAGATTCCTCTCCTTAGTGGAAGGCGCTCCATCAGCGATTTATCCATTAGATGTCATGCTATATTCCTTACTCTTCGTCTGTATCGGTGTCTGTGCAATTCTTTATTTAAAGAAATTCGAAGCGAAATTGAATTTTGTCTTACCATCTAGAGCCCCAACAGTGAAGAAAGCGAGAGGCTTATATGGTGTTGGTATGTCCTTATGGGCAGTTGTTTCCGCTTTCGCTTTTGCGGAATTCTTCTTGGGCTTATTCATCATCGATTTTCAACATGGTTATCTAGCCTTCTCTATCGCCTTATTATTGGTCTATTTCACCGCGCCAGTATATTTAATGGTGTGGGAATTCTATTTCAATGAATTAAAGGAAGAAAAGAGAAATCAATTCTTATTACCATTAGGTATTGTTGCCTTAGCTATTTCCGTAGTAGTTACCGCTTTCTATTTTGTGGCATTAGGCCTCAATCTTGATGGACCCGCGAATGTCGGTTTCGGTGTCTTACCAATCGCCTTTACCGCGAGTGTTAATATCGCAACATTAGTGGTGGTCTTCACTCCATTAGGCGTTGCTATTACCGCATTTATCAAAGGCTTATTAGCGAAGAAAAAACAGGCAAAATAATCAGTTTTTGCGCTGAAATTGCATAAAAAACAAGCAAAATTAATAAAACTCTAGGTTATTAAATCTGGAGTTTTTTCTTTCTTATATATACAATAAACCTCTTATAATATTTGTAATAAAAGGATTAAATTAAATGTGCTTATTTAAAAAGAAAAAGAAAATAGTGGTTACTGGTAATAAATATGAAATTGGGCAATCCGTTCGATTCAAATATCGTGGAGAAGTATGTCCTGCGATTATATATGAAGTGAAATTAGATAACGATAATAAAATTATCTATGATGTCCAACTCGGAGGAGAATGTCCCATCATAGTGAACGATATTCCAGAAGAAAAGATATTTGTACTAAAAAATAAGGAGCAGTGATTTGCTCCTTTATTTGTTACTTGCGATCTCTAATAGATTTTCATATAACGCTAATCGGGTAAGTAGGCCGACTCCACCAGGGACTGGTGTTTGTAATTTAACTGGTAGATCTGGTAAGGCATCACCATGTAAACCAGTTTCATCTCTTGAAATACCGACATCGATGATAGCAGCGCTTTCTTTATATTTGAATCTATTATCTAAGAAATGTTGTTTGCCGATTGCGACGACGATAATGTCAGCATTTTCGATATAGCGATACATATCTTCAAATGTAGTTTTACTATGTAAGACTGTGACATTCGCGCTTTCTTTTAATAAGATTCTCGCCATCGGTTTACCAACGATATTACTTCTACCTAAGATAACTGCATTCTTACCGAGGATTTGGATACCTTCGGATTTGAGATAATTGAGAATACCTTTAGGTGTACATGGTAATAAAGAACTTAATGGGTGGAAACCATCGACATCTTTCTTTGGTGAAACTGCGAGTTTAATGGTTTCTTCATTAATTTGTTTGGGAAGTGGCATTTGGACGATAAATCCATCGTGGATATCATCGTTATTTAATTGATCAATGACCTTTAATAATTCTTCCTGGGAAATATCTAAAGGAAGTTTGATGAGTTCTGCTTCCACGCCTAATTCAGCAGCATCTTTTAATTTGCCTTTGACATAGGCATTGCTACCGGCATCTTCGTTGACTTGGACAATAGCAATAGAAGGTTTCCTTTCCATTTTGGAAACCAACTCTTTAATTTCTTCTTTTCTTTGTTTTACGTATTCTTTAACTGTCATATTCAATTGTAGGAATTCTTCCCTCATAGTGTCTGATTTTAATTCCAGCGAGTATAAGCATTCTTAAGGAAGCTTGTGTCTCGGTAGTATTTTCATATTTGTTAGAAATATAGACTACTTCTTTAATGCCTGTTTGAATGATAGCTTTAGTACATTCATTACAGGGGAATAACGTGACATAAACTGTACAACCTTTTAAAGCGGATGTGCCATTTCTCGTATTCAAAATAGCGTTGAATTCCGCGTGACAAACATAGAGGTATTTACTGTCTAATCCTGTTCCTTTATTCCAGGATAGTTTGCTTTCATCACAGCCCATTGGCATGCCGTTATAGCCAATAGAAACAACCTTTTTGTTTTCGTCAACAATACACGCTCCCACTTTGGTGTTGGGATCTTTACTACGCATCGCGGAGAGCACGGCGATACCCATAAAATATTCATCCCAGGAAATGTTACTTTTAATCATATTAAAATTATAATAGCAAACGCCTATAATTTTTTAAATAAAAATTAAGAAAAACCATAAATCCACGATAACTACGGTCTCTAAGTTTATTGAATTTTATATAAAAAATACTATAATATAGATGTAACGTAAGTTACGCATGGGTAGGTTTTTAACTGGTCGTTAACTACCTATTTTTTATTTCTACAAGGATGAGTAGTAATAAAAGTGTGAAAGCTAATATTAGTTCCATACTTACCACCTCCTTCCCGGCCACAGCTGTTATAACCCGAAGGCCCGATCGGTCATAGATAGGAGGCGCCCATGCGTAACTACGAGAAGGATTCTTTTAAAACCCCTCTACTTAGTAATAGTGAAAAAAAGACAACTTTGTCTTAAAATTTTTTTTCAGAATAAAAATATTTTCTTAGAAAATAAAAATTATTATTTTTTTTGTGCTAATATATTGCTATGGATTTTGTAGGTATCGATAAATTTTCATTATTAGATTATGAAGATAAGGTCTCTTGCGTTCTCTTCTGCAAGCCTTGTAATTTTCGCTGCCCATTTTGTCATAATGGATCAACGGTTTTAGAAGCGAATACAACGATTCCTTTCGCAGATATCATTGCATATTTAAAGAGCCGCGAAGGACTTATCGACGCTGTTGTGGTTTCTGGCGGAGAACCAACCTTGATGCCTGATTTAAAAGAGAAAATTATTCAACTAAAGCAATTGGGTTTTTTAGTCAAATTAGACACTAATGGCACTAACCCGGAAATCGTTGAAGAATTATATAGAGATAATCTTATAGATTATGTCGCGATGGATATCAAAAACTCTTTAGCGTTATATCCTTTAACAACCGGCACAACAAATCCCGCTTTAGATAAGATTAAAAAAACCATCAAGTTTTTAATGACTTCCGGAATTAATTATGAATTCCGTACCACCTTAGTGGATGAGTTCCATGACTTAGAAAGTATTAAACAAATGGGTGAACTCATCAAAGGAGCGAAACGCTTATATCTACAGAAGTTTGTGGAGAGAGAAAGCTGCATTAAAAAAGGCCTCCATGAGGTCAGTGAAGAGAAGGCCAAAACATTCCAAAAAGAATTATCGATGTACGTCGAAGAAGTTAATTTGAGAGGATATTAATCCTCTTTTATTTTATATTTTAGGAAAAAGAAAAAGAGGATTGCTCCTCTTAATCATTTCTATTTAAAGATTGAATATAACGATTGATATAGACGCTTGCGACACTGGCATCACCTAAGGCAGTAACGACTTGTCTGATGTCTTTCACACGTGTATCACCGACTGCGTATACACCTGCGCAAGAAGTTTCCATGTTGTCATTTGTAATGACAAATCCTCTTGCATCTAATTCCACTAAATCTTTGAATGGGTTGTTGCAGGGAATTTGTCCAATGGCAACGAAGACATTATTCGTTTCAACAGTGAATTCGGATTGTTCTTTCTTATCGAAGAACTTTAATCCTTGCAATTCTCCTTCACCGATGAATTCTTGGAGAGAAACATTATATCTCACATGAATGTGAGGATTGTCATTAATTCTCTTCTGCAAGATTTGATCACCGAAGAGATGATCGAATAAGGCGAAGACATTAACATCAGGACAATAGTTACTTAATAATAAGGCATATTGTAATGCGGTATTACCATCACCGATGATATTCGTGACTTGGCCTTTATAGAAGGCCCCATCACAGACCGCACAATAGCTGATGCCTTTACCGACGAGATTATCTTCGTTAGGAAGATTCATCTTACGATGATGACATCCATTCGCGAGGACGACTACCCATGATTCATAGGTGTTGTAATTGGTCTTTACGATGAATTTCTCGTCTTCTTTGGTGACGCTTTCCACATCTTCGAGTTCGAACTCCGCACCCATATCGGTTATTTGGTCAAACATTTGTTCTGCGTATTCGGAACCGGAGATTGCTTTGATGCCAGGAATGTTCTCTAACTTGGGGCTGGTCGCCATTTGACCACCAAAATTCTCCTTTTCAAGAAGGAGACAGGTGCGTCCATTACGAAGAGTATTTAAAGCGACCGCCATTCCGGCAGGACCGCCACCAATGATGATGACATCGTACATAATTAGTTAATGCTTTCTATGTAACCTTTGATGTTAGAGGCGTTTTCAAAGACTTCATAACCATTTTCGTTTGGAACGATAAGGGTTGGAGCTTTGTTGACTTTGTATTTTAAAGTCATTTGTTTGTTATCTTCTGCATCGATAACTGTGTAATGAATGCCAGCTTTGTCTAAAAGCATCTTAGCCATCTTACAGTTTGGACATGTCTTTGTGGCGAATAATAAGATTTCGTTTAAGGATTCGTCACTGACTTTTTCTTCTTGTTCACAAACATCGTTCTTGAGTGTATGTGTCAAATGGCTGTTTTCTGGCTCGTATTCTTTACGATCGTGATATTCAGCAGTCTTGCCATCATTCCAGTTCTGTAATGGGCGATAATAGCCAGTAATACGGGAATAGACTTCGGTTTTTTGCCCGCAGTGTGGGCAGACGAATTGTTCACCGACTAAATAACCGTGTTCTTTACAGACACTGTATGTGGGGGACATTGTGTAATAAGGAATGTGATAATTTTCCGCAATCTTACGGACGAAGTTCATACAGGATTTCCAGGATGGTAATTTTTGTCCTAAGAAGCAATGGAAAACGGTACCAGAAGTATAAAGGGTTTGTAAACCATCTTGAATATCGAGGGCTTTAAAAACATCTTCGGTAAAGCCCACTGGTAAGTGAGAAGAATTGGTGTAGTATGGAGTCATACCTTCATCGTTAGCGGTGATGATATCAGGATATTTTTCCTTATCATGTTTGGCTAAACGGAAAGCGGTAGATTCGGCTGGTGTGGCTTCTAAGTTATATAAGTCACCATATAATTCTTGATAGTCAGAAAGTTTAGTTCTCATGTGATTGAGGACATCTTTGGTGAATTGAATGCTTTCTGGATGAGTTAAGTTCTTCTTTAACCAACGAGCATTTAAACAAGCTTCGTTCATACCGACTAAACCGATTGTGGAGAAGTGGTTATTGAAGGTACCTAAATATCTCTTTGTATATGGATATAAACCGGCTTCTAATAAAGCGGTAACGGTATTTCTCTTGACCTTTAAGGAACGGGCAGAGATATCCATAATGTGATCTAATCTTTGATAGAAATCAGCTTCGTCAGTCGCTAAATAGGCAAGTCTTGGCATATTGATGGTAACGACACCGATTGAGCCAGTAGATTCGCCAGAACCGAAGAAACCACCGGATTTCTTTCTTAATTCTCTTAAGTCGAGTCTTAAACGGCAGCACATACTTCTCACATCGCTTGGTTCCATATCGGAATTGATATAGTTGGAGAAATATGGAGTTCCGTACTTCGCGGTCATTTCAAACAATAATTTATTATTTTCGGTTTCGGACCAGTCAAATG
>JAEEHE010000115.1 GCA_016280685.1 Caryophanales bacterium | reverse complement strand
TCAGTTCATAATATCTCTTTTTATTTTAGCCAAGGATTAATTGATTCATATTGACCAGCAAAATTAAGCACCACTTCATCTTTCATGTAATCACCGATCATCTGTAAACCGATAGGAAGATGATGCTTACCAAATCCCGCGGGAATTGCACAAGCGGGGTTACCGATAATGTTCACTAAATAGGTCATCGCAAATCCGATTAAAGGATCGACTTTTTGCCCATTGATGTATTCCGGCCCTTTAGTGTTACCATCATCACTATTTAAGGGAGGAAGGCAACAAGTGACGGGAGAAATGATTAAATCGTATTCTTGGAAGAGGTGGTCAAATACCGATTTTAAGGCCTTTTTGGCCTTAACATATTCAAATAATCGTTCTTTTTCTTTTAATGCTCTATCGTTCCAATAAAGTAACTCTTTGGGTAAATCTTCACTTAAATCGAGACCTTCACTTTTGTATTTTAAGCATTCAGCGGCGGATTCTTGCGAAATCGCGATTGCCCAAAGCTCCGATAATTTCTCTTGTGTATAAGGGATTTTGATATCCACTCTTTCGACTTTTGCGCCTAATCTTTCTAAAGTTTTAGCTTTTTTATACACTCTCTTTTTGATTTGTTCATCGACAGGGAAGATACCAAAATCATCGGTATAAGCAATCTTCAAACCTTTGATAGGTTTATCTAAATAATCACAATAATTAATCTTCTCTTTATTAACACTAAAAGGATCTTCTTTATCATATCTTTGCATGGCATTAAGTAATATCGCCGCATCTTTCACAGATTTGGTAATACCACCATTCATGCAGAAAGGGAAAGATTCAGGATTCACACTACTAGCGTAATGCATAGCGATGGTGCCATTAGAAGCTTTAAAACCGAAAGTATTAGTCCAACTAGCGGGCACTCTAATGGATCCACCGGCATCACCGCCTTCAGCGATGGGAAGTAAACCCGCACCAACTGCGGAAGCGCTGCCACCACTAGAACCACCGGAATTATATTTATAATTAAATGGATTTCTTGTCGGTCCGTATCTATAGTTATCGCATGTCGCTCGAAAGCCATATGTCGGTGCGTTGCATTTACCAATCGCGATACCACCGAGTTTTTCCATCGCTTCACAGAACGGGGAATCATTTTGATCAATTCTATCTAAAGAACGAATACCACCACAGCTATTAGTCCATCCCTTTTTTGAATCTAAGAAATCTTTTAAGCCAAAAGGAACTCCGGCGAATGGCCCGACATCTTCTCCGTTATTAATTCTTTCTTCTAATTTCTTCGCGCATTCTTCCGCTTCTTTAAATTTTACATATGTAAAAGCGTTGGTATCTTTGTTCTTTTTATTAATTCTCTCTTCAAAATATTTCACCACTTCTAAAGGAGTGAAGACTTTATTATTTACTAATTCTCCGATTTCATAAGCGGACATCTTTTCTAATTCATAGGTAGTTTTGATATATTCTTCTCCGACTTTATTCTTTCTCCAATAGTTCACTATCTTATAGCCGATAGGTGTGAAAATAATTTCACTGAGGAGTTCTAATATCGCTCCTAAAACCGATGCGCCTAAACACTGCCAGATGGTCCATCTCACCTGAATCGCATAGGGAATATAGGGAAGTAAGAAGAAAGCTAAGAAGACAAATAAGAAATTATCGACAATTTGTCCTAAGAACGTTGAGATAAAACTTCTTAATGTAAAAGCTAATCCACCATTGGGGTTTCTCTTTATTTGTTTTCCAACAAAGACGTTAACATAGTTATTAGTTAAAGCAGAGACAATAAAGGCAATGGTACTCGCTAATAAGATAGACCAAGCGTTAAAAGCGAATAAATCTACTCTCGGATTATCAAAAACAATACTTAATATAAAGAAAATAGAACCTACTAAAAGGTTTACGATAATCGCTAAAATCGATAAAAAGTTTGCGGCTTTAGCGCCGAAATGTTTAGTGATGATATCGAGAATTAAAAAAGCTAACCACGATATACATATCCCCGCATTGATTGCTAGGAAGGGAAGAGAGACGAGTTGGTATTGAGCGAGAACGTTCATTCCCACCACCGTCAAACAAAAAAGAATAACTGCAAGTTTAGGTACGGCCTTAAACAAAAGAGTTATTCTTGAAAGAATACTATTCTTATTCATGATTTCTCCTTGGTTTTATTTTATACAGCGAAGGATTTAGAGGCCGAACTCCGCTAGGACAATATTATACCTTTTTAAAAATATAAGGAAATAGTTTTATTAATTAATACAATTAATTGACTTATTGAATCTTTCAAAGGAAATATATCTTCTTTAACAATTATTAAAAATTGTATATTGTATTTTTATAAACAAGGAGTTTTATAAATGAAAAAGATTTATTTGTTATCATGCGCCTTTTTGTTATCCTTAACCGGTTGTGGCAAAAAAGATAATAGCGGAAACAAAAGCTCAGGTTCCGCGGAAGATGACTCTCCTCTTTTAAGAGAAGACGTTCTTAAATGGGTAGAAGAAGGTAACTACACAGTTGATATTACTTCTTCCTATTATGATGAAGGCTCAGAAAATGATGCTGATATTATCAGAAAGAGATTAAAGAAAGCTGATTCTTTAGTAGAAGTTCAAGAAGAAGTCGCTACCGAAGAAACCATTTCCTTCCAACCACAGAGATTTATTAACTTTACCGATGCCAAAAATCCAATAGTCATCGAAGAAGCGGGATATCCTCTATATATTGAACGTGAAGATCCAATTTGGTATGTCGCACCAGAATATGAAGTTAATCTATTGAACTATATCCTCGATGTTTTCTTTGATGGAGAAAGAAGAGTTTTTGATTTTATTAATAAGGGTGAATTAATGTGGGAACTTCATGACTTTAATTACCACGTAGAAAATCAAATCGAAGAGAACTACAACGCGACATTAGATGTTAAAGTTACTTCTAAATATGTAGAAAGTATCAAATTTGATTTCATTGATACTAGAGACTCTGATATTCCATTCCATGCGAAATTTGAATATGAATTCGATAAAATTGGCGAAACATTTGTTAATTTACCCACTACAATCAACGATATCTATGACACATTATTAGATAAAGTTGACAAACTAGAAGCCAAGAGAAATTACACCGCGACTATTAATATTGAATCGAACAATGAAGAAAACAATAAAACATTTGATATCCAAGTCCAATATGTCGGCGACACTGTTCAAGTTTGTAAAAAAGACCGTGCTGGCGACATTTATGGAAAAGCCTTTATAGATGAAGATGGGGAGCATTTCTATTTATATAGATTAACCCCCACTAGTCAATATGCGATTACCGAGGTTGATTATGAGGAATTCACTGAGGTATTCTCCGCCTTTTATAGCGCTAACGGTTTCTCGCCTTATGTAATCAATGAAAATCCTGTAGATGAAGCCTATATAATCAGTGAAACCCCTATCGTTAGAGAAGATTTGATATCCTTAAAAGATATGGAAAATGAGACTACGTCTAGTTATTATAATTTCCATTTCGGTGAAGATGGTATTATTAGTTCCTTTGACACAGGCTTTAACGCCGAATTTGAAAGTCAAGCTATTCAAATCGCACTAACGATTACTCTCAGTGCTGTTGGTGATACCGAATTCCCAATGCCATCCGGAACAAGTACCAACTAATCAAAAGTACACATTATAAAAGGGGAATTACTTCCCCTTTTTTATTTATCTAAATAAAGTATTAGGAATATCTTGCAAGAAAGCCAATTGTAGCAGGAACAGTTCCTGCGGAGTTCATTATTGCAATGACTAAATAACCTCTCGCAGTTGGTTTTCCTAAATTATAAGTTAAAGTGTTAGTAGCGCTTTGAGTGGAACCATCCATTTTAAGGAGACCAATTTGAATAGTTGCAGTGACATCATTGCCTCTTCTAACTAAGATTTCCGTACTTTTATCAGAAGGATTGTAATAATAGACAAGCACCGCGAGAGAACGAGCGGGAACTCTCAATGTTTGACCTTCAGTTGAACGTATAAAAATCTTATAGCCATAAAGCGTATTAAGTGTCTCTGTACTACTTCCGATTCTGGTCGCGTAATTCCATTTTTCATTAAAGCCTTCTGGAACATTAT
The DNA here is from genome assembly GCA_016280685.1 of Caryophanales bacterium. Next base: position 12,590 of record JAEEHE010000115.1, on the reverse strand, counting down.
CGGAAGAGAAAGGAACCGCTAGACGTAAACTATCAGAATTCCCATCACTAAAGACACACTCGCCCATTGTTTTGACGCCATTAGGAATGACGACACAATTCGCGATGTTACTTCCTGTAAAAGCAAAAGAATTTATAACTTTAACAGAAAGTGGAATATATAAAGATGTTGCCTTTAGTCCAGCGAATGCGCTATAACCAATTTCCTCTAATCCATTAGGAAGGTCTAATGTGTGAAGATTGCAGCGATTGAAACAATAACTACCAATAATTTTTACGGTCTCGGGAATATTTACTGTTTCTAAAGCATTGCAACCTTGGCAAACATTGTTTATTTCTTCCACAGTATCAGGAAGCTGCAAGCTTTTTAAACTAGTGCAGCCAATGAATGTTTCATTCAAAATTTTCATTGGGCAATCGCTAGCAAAAGTAGCAGTTAATAAATCATAGGAATGTTCAAAAGCACAATTACCGATTTCGGTTATTGTTTTAGGAAGATTGACCTCTTTAAGGCTACTATAAGAGAACGCTCTTTGACCGATACTAACCACATGAGAAAAATCGAATGATTCGATGGGGTTCATAGTTGTTGTATTAGTTGATGATTCCCATGTTCCCGCAAAAGCATAAGCTTCGATTAATCTGACATTTGTATTTTCAAAAGACTTTAATAACATAAAGTTTCTAAACGCACTATAAGGAATTCTAGTAATAGAATCATAAGTTTTGACACTCACAAGACTCGCTTTAGCGGTATAGGCGCCTTCACCTTGAGGACAATATAAATCGTTAATCCAACCATAAATTTTAACTGTAATGGCTTCGCTTGAAGAAGTAAATTCAGAATAATCGTGACTGACTCTAACATCATATCTAGAACTATTGTCTGTTCTTGATATTTCGGTTAATTCACTATTATCGCCCCAATCAATCTGAGCAACCTGTTCAATACCAGCACAAATAGTAAATGATAAATCAAGGCTATTACCATTTGTGGATAAAGCACTATAATCAAAAACTAATTCGGCCGCTAATTGTTCGACATCATATTCTTCGTAAATAGCGGTAAATGTATAAGCTTCATTTAAAATAACGCTATAAACTTCTTGGCCGTTTAAAGCCCAACCAATACTCACCTTATTATTGTATATGGCGGTTGGTGCGAAATAATAAACATCAAAAGCTGCTCCTTTTAATCTTATTTGTTTTTCAATCTTTTGGCCGTTAGTAAATTCGCCTTCACCAGCATCAAAAGTGACTTCTAAATATCCGCTTTCAATATCCCAAATAGCATATAAGGTAGTATCTTCATCAGGCATGGTGAAAGAAGCTTCATTAGCATAAGCAATTTCGCCTTCTTCGCTTAAAGCCCAACCAACAAAACTATGACGATAATAAGTGAATGTATTAGCCGGTAAAGCAAATTCGCTTCCTACCGCTTTTGTGATTGGTTCCATAGAACCAGCACCACCATTACCGTCAAATGTTAATGTATGTTTTTGAACCTCAGCCCATTTAGCGAATAAAGTCACATCATGATCAGGAACAACAAAATCAGCTTCATCTTCGTATTCGACCTCACCAAGTGCACTTAAAGCCCAACCTTCAAAGGAATGGTCAGCGTAAGTAAATGTAGCAGCGGGTAACTTAATCCTTGAATCTTCAGCAAATTGCATAGGATCCATTTCCCCAGATCCACCATTCGCATCAAAACTAATAGTAAATAATTCAGCTGGTTCACTAGATTGACTCTCAGAATGTTCACTTTCGCTTGTGGAAGTATCAGGAATAGGAGAAGATTCTTTCTTACCTCCATTAGAGCATCCAGATAAAAACATTGAAGTAATTATCAAAGATATCAAAATACTTTTCTTCATAAAAATACCTCTTTATATATTAATTTTAACAAATTAAAAAGATATAGTTAATCATTTATAACTAAAATAAGGTGATAAATCTACGAAGATGTACCACCTTATGTTTTTAAAAAAATATTAATTATCTTTCTTACGAGATTTCTTATCAGGTTTTTCTTCTTGCAAAACCTCGTAATTACTGCGATTGGCTTTATTGTGATATTGCTCGATTAAATCTTTAGCATTTTCAATTTCTCGAGCGACGTTAAGAGCTTTCGATAAATCTTTATCGAGCCTATCAATAATCACATTCTTATCCTCTAGAGAAATAGTTTCCCAATTCTTCACTAATGGTTTGGTATCATTTAAGGATTTTCTTAAATAACGAATGGATTTCTCATATTGGTTCAGAGCTTCGATATTTAAGTCTTCGCAGCGATGTAGACATCTAGATATCTCACGTTTAATACGTTTTAATTCTGTTAATGTGAGTTTATCATCAGATAAGCAAGCACAATAAACATCATAAGCTTTTTGGATGTTTTGCACTGTGGTTTTGCCTCTCTTTAGGAGATTTCTAAAGAAGAAGAATAAGGCCACTAAGAAGATGGTAATTAAGACGATCCACCAAATATTAGCATGTAAGAATTGGTTGATATTAATCTTTCTCACTTCCACTACTTGAGATCCTAATTCAATCCCTTCATAACAAGCGGTAATGGTATAGTCATTTCTTTCCGCTTTTTGAATGGTCATAGAAGCATCGTTATTAATTGTATATTTTTCTTCAGGAATGGCATTACCATCTTTACCTAAAACGATCCATTCGATATCAAGGTTACGAATATTAGTAAATCCTCTGACGCTGATTGTTGCGGTTAAATCTTTTCCAGCATAATGGAATTCATCAGGGATTTCTAATTTAGAAACATCGAAGACAGTATCTAACACTCTTAGAGTGATAGTTTTACTAATCGCGGAATAATAACGGCATTCTTCATAGATGGTGAGTTGCACTAAACCATGGTTAATAGGATTAATGGTTAATACACCATTTTCATCTTGTTCAACTTCGATAACACCTTCTTTATCCACGCCATAAGAGAAATAATATTGCACTTCATTAGTTCTTTCCGTTTCAATTGTCGGAACGATAGTAAAGGATCCCGCACCAGCGACTAAATTCACATTATCATCGACATCTAAGACGATTTTATCGGTCTTCGGTTCAGTAGCGACAACTTTGATGAATTTATCTCTAACAGTCTCTAAAAAGAATCTATTTATACCATCTTCGAAATGAGCTTGATACCAGAATCCCCAAGTGCCAATATAAGGAACGGATTTTATAACGGAAAATGCTTTTGCTAAATCTCCGTCAAATGGTTCAGATTCTTCTTCTTCCAAAGAAGAGGAACCGGTGTTGAGGATATCATAAGAATAAGAGACCCAATTATTGGATTCGGACCAATAATCATAACCCCATGTCACATATCTTCCAGGTGCTGGTTCATCTAGATTGTTGTTTAAGGTATGAGAAGCTTTTTCTTCTTCACTTGGAATATAGTAAACTTTACCTTCTTCACCCGGTTTAGTGGCTTCTTCATCCCAAAGAACAGGGATATCCTCATTAGCTTCTAGGTGATAAGGATATAAATCAATAGAAATAGAACCACCATCCATCTCGCTTAAATCGAAATAATCGACATGGAAGGAGAATTCGTGCTCACTATCTTTGACGATTTCATCTCTATCAGGATAACCATCCACTAATATATCCGCGTGAGGATCTGCTAGAGTGATAGTTTCGGAATAAAAGACATATTGCACACCATTACTCTTAAAACGTATTCTCGCATTGACATCGAATGGAGTAATGGGGAAGGACATTTCTACAGAATAATCTCCAAGAGGGATACCGCTAGCCATAATGGTGATTTCATATTCACCATCATCTAAAACGAAACCATCAGGATTTGGTTCGATAAAATCATAAGGATCACTAGCTAATAAACCTTCCATCGGTTGGCCACCAATATCAACGCGGATGTCGTTGCCTTGTTCCGCTTCATAATAGAAAGTGTCAATCTTCACGAAATCAGTTTCTTTATAAGGCTCAAAAGTATAGACATCACTATATATAGTGAATGTTGCGTTACCTCTTTCGCCATCCCAATTAGTGGCGAATTCGATATTCATCTCGAATTGTAGTTCCACTGATGTAGTCAATTCTTCAACAGAGAACAATATAAGAGATTCTAAATCTTCTTTAAATTGTTGTTTATTCCCTTCGGTATCATCACCGGTGAAATAGCCCACATCTACGAAGATACGGCTGCCGAAATAATGGTAGTAATAAGAAGGCATAATCGCGGGGCCATTATCTAAACCTAATTCGACCATCTCGTTCATGAGATCATCTAAAACTTCATCTTCTATGGATAATTTGACATTAAAACCATAAGGAGCTTTAAATGATTTAACTAATTTCGGAGATAATTCCGACGTTAAATAGGTACGATAAATATTTCCTTCTTCTTTAGAACCGCTTTCTGTATAAGCGTATTCTTTTTCCACAACTTCCGGTTCTTCATCTTCCGCATAAGCTGGAACAAAAGATTTAATTCCTCCGAGAGTGAGAACGGGAAGGATTATTAATGAGGCTAATAATGTTAGACGTTTTTTAAACATATAAGCACCTCCTATTAATCAAGATCTTTGGGAGCAGGGATTTCTTTAACAGCGTTATCAAAATGCACATCGAGTTGATTGAAGGGGATGGTAATTCCTTCTCTCTCAAAGGCATCATAAACAAGTCTTGGGAAAGAATGGGCCACAGAGAAATAATCGCCATTGTTCGCCCATACTTTCACACTATAAGTAATTGCGGAATTATCATGCGATTTCATATAGATATTAATCTTCATAGATTTGAGAACTTGAGGATGTTCTTGAGCAATCTTTCTTAATGTCTCTTCTACTTTATCCATATCACTACCATAGGCGACAGAGAATTCCATATCGACACGTCTAATGGCTAAAGATGAATAGTTGATAACATTACCATTAAGAACAGTACTATTGGGGAGAACAATCTTCACATTAGCAAAGGTAATTAATTCGACAGTTAATAGTTTGATGTTATGGACTTTACCTTCAATACCATTAATGGAGACATAGTCACCACGTCTAAAGGGTTTATTAACGATGATTAAGATGCCGTTCGCTAAGTTAGAGAATGAATCCTTTAAGGCTAAGCCAATGGCAAGGGCAATAGTACTTAAAGAAACGATAAGACCACTGGTCGATAATTCTAAGACTGAGGCTCCCGCTAAAACGGCAAGAACGACAATCAAGATTCTTAAGATAGAAACGATAAATGTTAATATGGCTCCATCGACACGAGTCTTTAAGAATATCTTCTTGATTAAGAACCCGATAAACCAGGCGATAACAAAACCCACGACCGCAATACAGACTGCGAGTAAGAGTTTAAATCCATATTCTGTGATATAAGAACGTACTTGTTCAAAGATTTCTTCCATAATGAAACCTCCCCTATTTTGTTCTCTAATAATCTAATTTTACAAAATCAAATAAGATTTTGAAATATAATTGTAGTAAACAAAATTAGTAAACCACGAGATATACTCGTGCTTTTTTAAATATTTTAAGAGGCTTTCACCATCAAAAAAAGGTGATACATTTTTGTGTACCACCTTAAGAATTAATTATCAATAATTAAGCACCGTAAGAATAGTTGATTGTGAAATATCTATAAGTACTGATATTATCGAAACCTGATGCCCATCCAGGTTGATTTTCCGCGAATGGGGTAAAGAAATAAATAGAACGATTTCCATAGAAAGCATTTGCTTCAATGATTCTTAAATTCTCTTTTGTGTAGAAATACAAAGAGTTATTAGCACTACCAGAATTATTAAAATTATTGAAAGCACTATTTCCAATCTTTTCTAAAGATCTAGGAAGTTCTACTTTTGTTTCGGGAATAACGGCATCATGGAATGCATTAGCAGAGATGGTTTTGACACCTTCATCAATCACTAAGGAATTGAGATGCTGATAAGCAAATGCGGAATTATAAGTAATTTCACCACCAACATAGGCATCGGTTTCCACGTCATTAAAGAAAGCGTTGACAACATTACCAAAGATATCTCTTAAGACATTGTTATCAACAACAAATGTTTTATTATTTTCATCTAAAGCAATCTTAGAAGAAGCGGTTTTATTAGCGAAAGCGTTAATATCAATACCCAAGATATCCGCACTGATATTAGTGGTGCCAGTCGCACCTTGTAACAAGTAGAAGGCCTTACCGCTACTCTTGTCACTCACAGAAGTATTGCCGCTGAATAATTGTGTGCAACCGCTGAAAGCATCATAAGGAATGTAACTAACATTATCTAAACCACCATTATCTATATCGAAATAGAGGTTTTGTAATTTCGTACAATTCATGAATGCTTGTGCACCGATAGCGCTTAATTTATTGCCTAATAAGTAGACGGTTTTTAATTCTGTACAATCTTTGAAAAGGCCAGAATTTAACGCGACGATATGTTCAGAAATATTCGCTTCGGTAATTGATTTAGAAGTTGGTTCCATAGCGATAATGTCTTTGCACACACTATTACCTAATGTGCGAATACCAGAATAGTCATCATACATTCTTACATTTGGTAAATTTTGAAATGCATCTCTACCAACATGAGATAATTGAACATTTTCAGAAGTGCCGATATTAAGTCTCTCCATTTGCGTACAACCCATAAAGGCTTCATCACCGATGAATTGGATTTCATCAGAGAATGATAAAGATTTTAAAGCGGTACAATTCTTGAAAGCGCGATGTCCCACTCTAGTGACTGGAGAATAAGTGTCTAAATTTAATAAGGAAATCGATTCAAGATAAGCGCAATCCATAAATTGTTCATCGTTAATGTTACCGCCTTTAATGATTAAACTCTTAAGAGCGGATGGCATATGAGCAGCATCAACCGCGAATAATTCTGGAAGAGTATCGAAGGAATCAGCAGAGATATTCAAAGTATTAATACCGCTGCAAGAGAAAGCACCGGATAAAACATGAACATATCTATTATTCACTTCATAAGAACCTTTATGACTTGGCAAAGTATAGACTAAAGTGTTCATACTACCTAAATCGCCATTATCATCGATATGATATGTCGTATTGCCTTCACCGACTGTAATGTGGGTGATAGCAGGACAATTATCGAAAGCATGTTCTTCAATATTATTGATGGTGCTAGGAATGAAGATGGTTTCTAACTTATCATGGTCAGAGAAAGCACCGGCTTTGATACCTTTCACCGGGATTCCATCAAAGACTTGAGGAATAGCGACATTGACATCGTTACCGAAATAACCGATAACGGAATAATATTCGTTATAACCATGGATTTGATAGACTAAACCAGTAGTACGATAGGTTGGTGAATAACTAGCATTATAAACAGCGGTATAAACGGCATCCGCTTTAACGTAAGTGATTTCTGGATCCCAACCTGAGAAGGTGTAAACCGCGACAGCGTCGGATGGTTTAGTAGGTGTTACACCTTTATAAGTAGGCATCGAGCCATAATCTTCTCTCGTGTTTTGTAATACTGTGCCATCATAATTCTTGAAAGTAATAGTATATTTACGAGCGATTTGATTGTATTGGGCATAGGTGGTAAATGATTCGGTAACATTGGTTAAATCATGATCCCAACCTGAGAAGACGAATTCGTTCATCGCTGTAGCGGGTTTAGTTGGAACATCACCTTGATAGACAGCAGTTTGTCCCTTTTCCACTTCGGTAGCGTATAAAACTAATTCATCGAAGTTTTTAAATGTAACAGTAAATTTTTCTGTGACACTAGATTCGCTTGTGGGAGTTTCGGTAGAACCACCACCACTCTTTTTATTTCCACAACCGATTAATGAGGCAACTGATAAGACAGCGATTGATAAAATAACATAAAATCTGTTTTTCATAATGCCACCTCCTACATAGTTTGGTTAAACAGGTAGGTATTGCTGGTATTTCCCCCCTGTTGACCATCAAAGTTTTTATCCCATGTTTCAGGAATTTGACTACCTTGGAATTTTAAAGTAAAGCGATAACTAGCAACAAAAGCACAATCGCCGGCAAAAGATAGCTTATTATAAATCTTTAAAGTTACGTTTGCGTTAATACCATTATAGAAAGCTTTTTCACCAACATATTCCAAATTACCATTAAATTTCAAAGTATTGCTTAATCGGCAGTAAGCGAAAGCGTATTCGCCGATACGACTAATGAAATAATCTCTAGTTTCGTTTGAAGATAATAATCCGAAACTAACTAATGAAAGTTCGTAACAACAATATGGTTCAATATCTGCTAAGTAAGGATATTGGCCTAAATTAAAACTGTTAGTGTTAACAATAGTTACATCTCTTGCGACACGCACAATGTGATAACTATAAGTTAAAATTTTGCTTTTATATACTTCATATTTGCTATTGCCTTCACTGCCGAGCAAAACGGTACCAAAACCATTTCTTAAAGCATATGGATCAATAAATTTACATAGTTTGCTTAAAGTGAATTCAGTGCAGTTCTTCAATAAATTGACGCAGCAATATTTATAATCTCCATTATCTTTAATATATAACCAAGAAGAACCACTAGCTTCAGGATCATATTTCGTACCAGTAAAGGCTTTATAACCAACTTCTTCTAAAGTCGCTGGTAAATAATGTCTTTCTGTATATAAATCTAAAACTGAACATTGATAGAAAGCTTTTTCACCGATGGAAACTAGACGTTCGCATTGTTCAAAGTTAACATCAGTCAATGTTTGGTTCTTTTCAAATAAATAATCAGGAATGATTAATGTGTCTGCAGGAACGACAAATTCTTGTTCTAAATCAGCAGTCACTCTCACCGGAACTTGATATTTATGGGTCTCATTTCCTAAGAAAACCACACCTTGATATAAATAACCTCTAATTTTATCACATCCAGTAAAACAATCTTTGCAGATGTTATTGATAGCTAAATCTCCGAAACTTAAGGTCACATCTTCTAAAGAAGAGCAGCCTTTAAAAGCTTCTTCTCCAAGAGATTTAATTTGCGAAGGAATGGAAATACCTCTTAGATTGGTACAACCTCTAAAAGCAGCACGTCCAATATAATCACCAAATGTATATTCTTCAGCATCTTCTGGTTCAGCATAGATAGTGACGGAATATAAATTGGTCATATTTTCACATTTTCTTTCTCCGATATAGCCACTGGTAAAAATTATTTGTTTGACATTGTTGTTCTCATTTTCACCAAAAATATAATTGCAATATAGGAAAGCGCTCGCGGACACTTTTAAGATTGTCGCATTAGTGTGATCTAAAGCGCCATCTTCGATAGAGAAATAATTCTCGCTAATTTCTAACAAGTCAACTTTTCCACTTGGAACATATAAAAGGTGAGGATAAATCTCTTCGTCTTCTTGTCCTTGGTGCCAATATTCATTGTAATAAATAGCGCCTGTGGAATCTAAAGCATAAACTGTATTACCTTCTTCGAGGATAAAGGATTCAAATGATTCCATACCGCGGAAAGCATAAGGTTCGATATTAGTAATAGAATTAGGGATAGCAATTGTTTTAACGTGTGGAGCATTAAGGAAGGCATCCGCAGCAATAGTAGTCACGGGAAGACCACTATAAATAGAGGGGATATCGACATGTTCATCTTCACCATAATAATTGATAACGGCGAATTCACTCTTACCATCCAAAACCTCGAAGATTAAACCATCGGTATAAACACTACCACCTCTAGTCATCGCTTTTTGACGATATGTAGTATTTTGAAATACTTCTTTCACTTTTTCATTAGCGACAAATCCTTCTGGAACAACAGGTTTTTGACCATATTTAACCATTTGAGTATTAATCACTTCGCCGTCACTATTCATAAAGCGAACTTCATATTCTCTTAAAGTTTTCTCGTATTTGGCTTTAGCGATTGTGGCTTTTTCTTTAGCACTATAAGTGACATCCCAACCAGCGAAATCGTAGTGATAACGATCATCGCTATGTTTGGTAGGAATTTCACCAGTATAAGAATAAGATTCTTTTGTGTTGATAGTTTGTAATTCTTGACCGTCAAATGTTTTATAAACTATCTTTTCTCCCTCATCATAAGGAACAACTTTTTTCTTCGCTAAAGAGATAATCGCATCTTCTTTAGTTTGAAAATCTTCTTTTTCTTGTTTTTTGCATCCGGTAATAGCGGTAACCGCTAATGTAGCAAAAAGAAAATATACTAATGTTCTTTTCATAGGAAGACCTCCTTTTTAATTTATTTTATTTTATAAAATTAACTTAGTAAATATGTAAATATAAAAGACGAGCAATTCACTGCTCGTCATTCTCTTATTTTAGAAATTTTATTTGCGTTTTTTCTTGTCATCATCAAGAGTTTCGTAATTATGATGATTAGCCTCAAAATGATATTGATCCACTAATTGTTTGGCGCTTTCAATCTCTTTAGCGACGATTAAAGCTTTTGATAAATCAGCGTTAAGCCTTTCTGTATAGACACCTCTTTCTTCTAAAGAGGTCTTATCCCAATTAGTGTATAAAGTCTTTGCATCGTTTAAGGATTTTCTTAAATAACGGATGGATTTCTCATATTGGTTGAAAGCTTCGATATTTAAGTCTTCACATCGATGCAAGCATCGAGAAATATCGTGACAAATATGTTTAAGTTCATTTTTGGTTAATTTATCGTCAGAGATATAGGAGCAGAAAGTACCATAAACACGATCGATATGTTGCACGGTAGTACGACCAATCTTTGTTAATTTATTAAAGAAGAATAATAAGACGCATAGTCCAATGGTGATTAAGACAATCCACCAAATATGGGTCGCTAAGAATGCATCTATATTAATTTTTCTCACTTCTAAGGTGACTTTATCTAATAAGATACCTTCATAAGATGCTTTGACTGTATAGTCATTGCTCTCTGGTTTAACTAAAGTTAATGTTGCATCTTTATTATCGACGTATTTAGCTTCGGCAAGATCTTTACCTTTCTTATCAACAACACTCCATTTGACATCGAGATTTAAGAAACGAGTGAAGCCCCTAACATCTAAAGATAAAGTCAAATCGTTATTCGCATAATGGAAACCATCAGGGGCCACCACTTTCGCGGAATCATAGACACCATCTAAAACACGAATATTAATCAACTTAGTTAGTTCGGAGAAATATTGTGATTCACACACCACTTTTAAAGTCACAACACCGGGATTGATTGGGTTGACGGTCACTTTACCACTAAAGTCTTCGGTCATTTCTAAAACACCATGTCTCGACATTTCCCAATCATAATAGAAATCTTTCGTGGCAAATGTTTCTGAAACTTCTGGGATAATGGTGATTTCTCCGGCACCACTGATTAAGTTAAATTCATCAGGCACATTGGTGTTGATATGAATACCGAGAGAATCAGTATCTACTGCTTCCACCATTTGTGAATCGGAGAAATAATAGACATAGGAATGTTCTTCTTCCTTCAAAGAAGGATAGGTGATAGTCATATCCACTTTGAATTTCCAACGTCCAGCGAAGGGAATAGAGGCAATACCCTCAAAGCACTCTTTAATTTCTTCTTCACTTAGTTCAGCAAATTCCTCGGAAGTGAAATCGAATTCGAAGGCAAGAACACCGCTGAAAGGAACGTATTTTTGTTCATCTTCATCCCAAATCTTATATGTTCCTTGATAAGACATGTTATTTAGCTCTTCTATGTGACCAGTTTTATATAGATCTTTTTCTAATTCACTAGGTTCGTAATAATATTTATCAGGATCCCCTGTTTTAGGAAGAACAGTTTCTTCGTATAATTCATATCCATGTTTTTCGTCATATAAACGATCAGGAATGATTTCTAAAGAGGTTTTTAAAGAATCTATTTCATCGATATAAAGTTTTTCACTATTGATTCTAAAAATGTGATCGCTATTGCTAGGAACAGTTTCGCGGTTCTCGTAATCATCAATTAAAACGTGAATATTGAGGTCTTCAATCGTGAAACTCTTAGAATAGAAAATATATTCTTTACCGCCGGAAGTAAACTTCAGCTGAGCTTTAACATACATCGGCTCATCAGGAATCGAGATAACTAGTCCCCCAGTAGTACCATATCGACCATCGCCAAGATCGCCTAAAGGAATAGAATCATAACCGATTAAGGTGAGTTTAAAACTAGCCGCATATCCATCTTCACCTTTAATAGCGTCATAATAAGGTATAGTTGTATCGGTCTTAAAGCCATAGGGATTATAGTTAGGAGTTTCATCGAAGAAATTATCGATGATCGTCGCACCAAATCTCGCTTCCGGACGAACATGGCTATTATCAACATGAATAAGTGTTAAATTGACGAAATCAGTCTCATTAAAAGGATGGATTTCAATGGCATCACCATAGAATCTTACAAAGATATTACCATCAATTTTTAATTCGATAACCGATGCTAATTTGGCATCAAAATCAATTGTTCCCATCTCTAATAAGGAGGAACCATCGATAACATAAGTTAAATTATTTGCCATTCCTTCAATGGTGCCATCGCAAGGAAAATAGGCATTGTTATAGCTGACCATTGAACCATTGATATCGTATTTTAAGATGAGATTGGTGATGC
>JAEEHE010000114.1 GCA_016280685.1 Caryophanales bacterium | reverse complement strand
CTTTATTATTTATAATATAGTTATGAATTTAAAAGAATTAAGAATATCTAAAGGACTAACACAAAGTGATGCTTCTAAGATTACGAAGATTCCTTTAAGAACCTATAAGAGATATGAGAATGATCTATCTTATTGTTCCACTTTTAAATATCAACAGATTTATCAATTAATTAAAAACTATGGTAGTGGTTCACAAAATAAACATGTGAAGAGATATCAAATCGCGATTGCGGGTATCGGATATGTCGGTCTCTCTTTAGCGGTTCTTCTCTCTCAAATTCACGATGTGGTTATTACCGACATCATCAAAGAGAAAATCGATTTAGTAAACGAGAAGAAATCTCCTTTTGTGGATAAAGATATCTCTTATTATTTAAGTCATAAGAAACTTCACCTAGAAGCAGCCTATAGTGATAAAGAATCTTATAAGGATAAAGATATCGTCATCATCGCTACACCGACGAATTTCGATGTCCTTACAAATAGTTTTGATACCAGTGCTGTCATCTCCATTATCGGATTAGTTAATGAAGTTAATCCCAAAGCCTTAATCGTTATAAAATCGACAATTCCCATCGGTTTTTGCCAGGAAATGCAGCAAAAATACCCGAAATTACAGATTGTTTTCTCTCCGGAATTCTTAAGAGAAGGACAAGCCTTACACGATAATCTCTATCCTTCTCGTATTATTATCGGAAGCAATCATTTAACTCCTATTGTCAAAGAGTTTGCTTCTATACTAGAGAAATCCGCCTTAAATATGAATAAAACGATATTTATGGGCACGAAAGAAGCGGAAGCGGTTAAATTATTTTCCAACGCCTATTTGGCCATGAGAGTGGCTTATTTTAACGAATTAGACAGTTATGCAAAAGAGAATGATATCAACACTTTAGATGTCATTAAAGGTATGTCTAGAGATGAGAGAATCGGAGATTATTACAATAACCCATCCTTTGGCTATGGTGGCTATTGTCTCCCCAAGGATAGTGAGCAATTACAAAATAGCTTTATCGATATCCCTAATAACAATTTAATTAAAGCAATCGTGGAAAGTAATAAAACTAGAAAAGAATATATCGCAGAAGATATTATCAACACTGCGATTAATATTTCTCATAAGAAGAAAGAAGATATCGTTATCGGAATCTATTCTTTAGCGATGAAATTAGGCAGTGATAATTATCGTTCTTCTTCTAGTGTTGATGTGATGAATATCTTATTAGATAAAGGCATTAATGTCATTATCTATGATAAGAATTATCCTGATAGTGAGAATAATATAAATATATTTAAGAAAAAAGCGGATTTAATTATCACGAATCGATATAACCATAATTTGGATGATGTGAGAGATAAAGTTTATACTAGAGATATATATATGAGGGATTAATGAAGCAGCGATATTTATTAACAATCATTTCCATTATTCTTCTCTCCTCTTGTAAAAATGTTCCTGAACATAAGAAGGAGGAAGATATTAAAGACCCAACGCCTCTATTTTCCTATGAGAGTGGTTTTTATGATTCTCCGATTAATTTAAAGATTCAATCATCTTCTGATTACGAGATTTATTACACCTTAGATGGTAGTAGACCGACAAGAGATTCTCTTCGCTATAATAATGGCATTTATCTTATAGATAATAGTGGTGCTTCTAACCATATATCGATGGTACAAAATATCTCCAATCTCGATGTTTATTATCCGGAGATGAAAATCGATAAATGCTATAACATCAAAGCTATCGCGATTAATAAAGAAGGAATAGAAACGGAAGTTATCGAAAAGAATTATTTTATTAATTATCAGAATAAAGAAGGATATGACTTGCCTCTAGTGAATCTCTCGATGAATTATGATGATCTCTTCGATTATGAAAGAGGGATATATGTGAAAGGTAAAATCTTTGATGAATCAGAAGAAACTACCTATCCCGAAGAGCATGAGGCTAATTACACCCAACACGGCAAGGAATGGGAAAGAGAAGCCCATCTTACTTATTACGATAAGAATAAAGAATATTCTTTTAATCAGGATATCGGTGTGAGAATTCACGGAGGTTGGTCTCGCGCCTTTAATCAAAAATCTTTTAATCTCTATGCGAGAAAAGAATATAGTGGGACTAATAGTTTTGAAAAACCATTTTTCGGTGGGAAGAAATTAAAAACCTGCATGTTAAGAAGTGGAGGATATCGCGATACTTTTGTCACAAAAAGCCGCGATTCTTTAATTCAAGAATTATCTGATAAATATTCTTTTGATAATCAAAACTCCTACCCCGTTAATGTCTTCTTAAATGGAGAATATTGGGGTGTCTATAATTTGCAACAGAGATTTTCTGATTCTTATATCGAAGAGAAATATAACATTGATAAAGACAATATTATCATTGTCAAAAATGATGAATATGATGATGGAATTGAAGAAGCGATGTCTTTATATGAAGAATTTAAAGAATTCTTAATTAATCATGATTTCATCACTGATGCGGATTATCAACTTATTAACCAATATATCGATGTCGATGAATTTATCTCCTATATGGGTGTGGAATTATATGTCGGTAATATCGATTGGCCCGGTAATAATGTCCGCTTATGGAGAAGCATTAACAGTGGTGATCATCCTTTAGAAGATAATAGGTGGCATTTTATGATGTATGACACGGATGATTCTTCTAATATGCTTGATTATAAATGCTCTCCTTCTCATAATCCCTTTCTCAACACTAATCACTGGAAATATGGTCCTTTAGATGATCGTTGTATCTTAGGATTATTACTTTCTAAATTATTAGAGAATAATACATTCAAACAGAAATTTATCTCATTCATCAAAGATGATATATCCGAGACATTCTCTCCTAATAATGTAAATAAGTATCTAGATAATCGAGTTTTAGATATCAAAAAAGCGATGGTGAAGAACTATCAAAGGTTTGTGAATAAGAATTATAATGAACAATATCTATTAAGTGAGATTGATAAAATCAAAGAATTTTATCAGTTAAGAAAAGAACACATGGTTTCTTTCTTAAATGATTTATAACGCAAATCACTTGCATTAAATATATAAATATGGTTTTCTTAAGATAGATACAAAGAAGGAAAATAAACAATGAAATTTTTAAGATGCGAAGTTTGTGGAAAAATCGTGGCCTTAGTCAACGATTGTTCCTCTTGTCCCACAAAATGCTGTGGTGAAGCGATGAAAGAAATCGTTCCTAACACCTCTGATGGTGCCCATGAAAAACATGTTCCAGTCGTCAAAGTGGAAGGTAATCATGTCATCGTGGAAGTCGGTAGTGTTGCTCATCCTATGACAGAAGCTCATTACATCGAATGGATCGCTTTAGAAACCAATAAAGGCAATCAAAGAAAACAATTAAAGCCTAATGAAGCCCCAAAAGCGGAATTCGCTTTGTTAGATGGAGAAAAAGTCATCGCTGCTTATGCGTATTGCAATCTCCATAGCTTATTCAAATCCGAATAGTCTTATATTATAAGCGCAAAAAAAGAAGTCGAATTACGACTTCTTTTGTTTTGCTTTAATTAAGCACCAAAGGTGTGTAATTTTGCGAAGGCACCAACAAATTCCATATAGGAAGTATCTGTTGGGGCAGCAGGTTGTAAGAAGAGATTCATATATTCGCCAGAGGCTAATTTATCCATGTTATCACTTCTACCTAAGTTATAAGCGACTTCGTTAGTACCATCATAGAATGGCCATGGAGTGAGTTCAACACCTTGTGCGACAGGAACTTTGTAACCATTTAAGGCTTCTGGATAATCAGTATCGTTTAAACCAGCGATAACACCGTTCTTATAATCTTCGCTATAGAGCATACCATGTCCACCAGCGGAGGATTGGGCGATAACCGCTTGTTGTTTCGATAAGTAACCCATCGCTCTATAAAGTGGTAGTGGGTTGCCTTGAGCCCATTCAGTCGCAATGCCTTGTAAATCATTAAAGCCATTGACTTTAATCTTACTCATATCTAATCCAGCTACTAATTGTGTGAGAGCGGGATCATTATAAATATTGAAGTGACCTTCCATCATACGACCTTTAACTAATAAATCGTTATCTAATGGAGCATCAGTGGTCATAATAATGGCGATTAAGTCTAAGAAGTTTTGACCGTTATTTGTGGCGAGTAAGGTTTTGCGTTGACCATGACTCATCGCATTTCTACCTAACCAATAATCTGGCGCACCAAATAATTGCATTAATTGGACTAAACCAGTGGCTTGGTGACTTCTGAACCAAGGTTCAAGACCGGTTAATAAGTTTTCGAAGAAAACATTATAACAATCGACTTTTGGATAGCTTTCATATGTGTCATCTTTATTGCAAGCGTTGTAGTCATCTAATAAGGCGACCGCGCCACCAGCACCGACCATGAAGGAGTTGGTGATGACGTTATGATCAGAACCATAGATATAGAGTAATGAGTTATAAGAATCGAAGTTCTTACATCTATCGAATGTGGTCTTGGTAATCGCTTCATTATTTTCATCTTCGTTTTCAGTTAAGAAAGTGATGAATGTTTTAGAAGAGATGACGTTTTGGAATAATAAATCAACTGATTTAGTTTTGAATCCGATTAAACCACCTAAGTAGTTATCGTTATCACTTCTTTCACCATTACCGATAACGGTCATGTTTCTAATTTGCACAACACCGCCACCGCAATCATCGAGGTCAGTATTAAGGCCGAAGATTTGACCGTGGCTGCCATTACAGCCCATTAAACCTTCTGGTTCATAGGATCTAAAGACGTTGCCTTCTTGAAGGGCACGAGAACCGAAAGCGTAGATTTGTTTAACGCCTTTAACATCGAGAGTGAAGTAGTTACCTTCGAAGGCAAAGTCTTCATCGGCACTAGTTCTACGTAAGAATAATGTGGACCAGTCTTTCACGGAATCAACGATTGTTTCTTTACCGAAGACTTCTTCGCTACCTTCTGGTCTATTAGCGGTTTTTGCTGCTACCCAGTTAGCGAGGTCATTAGGGAATGCTTGCGCCCAAGCATCGACTTCAGCTTGGCTGTATTTGAGTTGTGATGGAATATCACTATTTTCAATAGTGAAACTGCTATGTAAAGCTAAACCATGAGCGGTAACATTATCAATGCCGTTAGCCGCTTTGACTTCTCTCCAAATATCGTTTTGTTCATTATCGAATAAAGATAGTTCTTCTTTAGAATAGACGTTATATCCATCGAAGACTTCGAGTTCCATCACGACATTAGAACATTCTTCACTGACTTGTGCGTACATAGTTTCATCAACACTGATGGTGATTCTGAATCTCTTTCCAGCGGCAGCTTCGGTAAATTTGTAGCTGTTGTGGCTGGGGGAGATAGAGACATATGTCGCTTCTTCTTCTAAAACGTTATATTTTCCTTCTGTTTCATCAAATAATTCTACTTGAATCTTAGTGAAGGGGTTGGTAACTGTGGTATCAACACCATCTTCATCGGTGACTTTACCAGTGACTTGCGCACGGAAATCATTTTGATTACCGACTTTATAGAAGTCTTTGGTACCCACTTCGTTTTGATAATAAGTGGTTCTGTCAGGATTGGCGTTAGTGGAGATTCTACTAACATCATCTAATGTAGCGGTATTTCTTTCATAACGCGCATAGAATGATGGCTTGTTTAATTGGTCGATCGTAGCATCTTGCGTTCTATCAACTTTGACAGTGATATTAGATGTACCGGTTTTTTGACCATCTTCACTAGTCGCAGTAATAGTGGCTTTGCCTTGTTTTAAACCAGTCACTAAACCTTCTTCGCTAACTGTGGCGATTGTTTCATCAGAAGAAGTCCAAGTGACTTTCTTGTTCGCTGCGTTTTCGGGAAGAACAACAGCTTCGAGTTGAATGCTAGGATGTTCGTCATTTAAATAGATAGACGCTCTTGCAGGAGAAACAGCGACTGATGAGACATGAATAACTTCTACTTCGGAAGAGCTCTTATTGCCACCTTCATTATTGGATTTGCATCCCACTAAAGAAGTGAAGACAAGTAAGGCAGTCATTCCGAGAATAATTTTGTTTCTTTTCATAATTAACTCCTTATATTAATTAGGCATTTTGCCTAAAACTAACAACGATTTAGTCGTCAGTTTTATAACTATACCCCATTTCTAATAATAAGTCATCACTATTATTTAGAAAAGAGAGGCTTTTTTGTTATAACCCCTCTTTCTTTGTTTTGATAAGTTTTTTTATTGTCTTTACATTAGTAATGTTTTGTCACAATCTTATAATTCGTATTTTCTGACCTTGATTAAAACGTCGATTTCTACACCGGATAAATCTTGAGTTTCTACAAAGACATCAAAATCGGTAAAAGCACTGCTGGACCAGTTCTTTTTAAAGGTGATTTCTCCGTTATCATTAATAGTGACGCTTTCTAATACTTTATCAGCACCACTTAATTTATAAGATAAATCTTTCTTTGTAGTGTTATCGGGTTTAATACTCGTTTTCACTTGTAGCATCTTCCCCATTTGATCATATAAGAAGTTAAAATCGGTGATGAATATCGCATAGTCACGTTGGCTTTGGAAAGCGCCTTTTTCTTCATCCCAGTTATAATTCCAGTTGATATTACGGGTTTTCACTCCAGAAGTGGAAGTGGAAGGACCGACACCAGTTTCCGGATTAATCTCACTCTCTTCTGGTCTCTTATAGACATCGATGATGATATTGTTTTCAATCTTCGGTAAATTCTCGCGGAAAACATCTTCGTTTAATAAGACAATTTCTTGTGCATAGACCACGCGGTTAGAGATTTCACTCTTCGCTCCTAAGAAGGACACGATGATAATAGCGACGACATAGATTGCTGAAATAATCGCGATTAAAGCTTTTTTCATATATTAATTGTCCCTCCTTTCCGCGCGAGATGTGCCATAGCCTAATATTCTCATAATAAATAATCCGAGACGACATAAGAAGAATAATCCCGCGATAATCATTAATTTGATAAATGATAAACTAACTTCTTTGTCAACAAAGAAATATGTTAATCCCATCATCGCTAGAGCAATGATAAAAGTTAATATCGCGGATATGGTTTCGTTAGGATTATTGACATTGACACCCACCTCGGAATAAAGGCGATCTTGCGGGTTCATAAAGTCTAATTCTGCGGACCATAAGAGATGTCCTAAATAAACGAACCAGAATGTAAAAAATAATAAATCGACACGGAGATAGGTGACAGGTGAGTAGTAGTGATAGACAAAAGAAGTCAACACTAAGGAACCGGTGACAATAATGACACGGATTATTAATTTCGATGTTAAGGAGCGCATATAATTAACCGGTGCGGCTTTTAACATATAGGAAGTATTACCTTCTCTAGAATAGATGCTCGCCATCGAGACATTGCTCGCTAAAGTGATTAGCAAAACAATCAAAACATTGAACATGACGGTAAATACCATTCCTTTAAAGGAAGCATTAATCGCTCTAAAGATGGCGTTTAAAGAAGCAATTGCTAATGGAGTGATAATAAACAACATAAAGTGAGAGACGATGATACCGGGGGTTCTGATATCTAATAGAATCTCTTTAACGAAGGTGGTAATAAAGGAACCATAACGATGGTTTTTCGCGCTTAAATGGTTCGGGTCATAACAGTGAGCAACATTACCTTTCACACCTTTGACTAACACTAAGAAAGGAACACCGTTTCTAATTTGAATGATATAGCCAAAATCAGGGATATCTTTCACATTAACTTCTTCAAATGTTAAATTCTTCGCATATTTATTTAAGAATCTTAAAACTCTCTTCGTATTAATCTTCGTTCTTAAGAAGAGTTTCTCTTCTTTATTTACGACACGTAACAATCGAGATAGTTTATTAACGATACCTTCTTCATCTTTCTTAGAGATAGGATATTCGAGTTTAGGTCTAAAGGCTCTCTCATAAATATTCTCTTTATCTAAATTGATTTTGAAGTTGTGATTGATAATCTTCTTTTGATATTCAAATGGTTTAGTGGCCATCTTGAAGAATAATGGTCTCGCTAAGAAGTAGGAGATGAGTAAAGAGATAATAATTATCGCTATTACAATAAGAAGGATGATAGCAGTATATTGATTAACAATCGGCAGTTGTTTCGGACTGGGAGTGTAGATATGCCCACGATAACCAAAGATTAACGCCGCTAAATAATATAGTGGTCCAGAATAATCTTCTACTTTATTACAGGCATTAATGATATTGGGATAATATTGGGATGACCAGTTAGAAGCAATCTGTAGATCAGCAGGGATTTTGGTTAATCCGATAAATAATAAAACCGATAGAGTAGTTAAGCCTAAAATCGCTAAAATACCTTGGATATACTGAGATTTCTTTAAAAATGTCAGGATATACATATAAGGAATAGAGAGGATTCCACCCAAGGCTACAGGAATCATCGTGATGATAAAGAAGATGAAAATTAACCAAGGATAAT
>JAEEHE010000113.1 GCA_016280685.1 Caryophanales bacterium | reverse complement strand
TTTTTAGGAATTGAAACCAAAGATGGCAAGTTGCAAATATCTATAACTTGTAATGGAAAAACACAATATTTCCCTATTGTGAATGAAGAACAACATCTCGATGATTTAAAGACTGATTTATGGAATAAATTCACCTTCTTTATTCATAAAGAAAGCAATGATATTAGATTAGATTATAATGGATGGACACCGATAGATGGTATCATCCTTCCCGAATCTTTGAAAAATAGTGTTTGGAAGAAATTTATCACATCTACTTCAACTACTAAAGGAACAATTTTATTAGATTCTATTCAAATTTATAATTCGTTAGAAGAAAGCAATGTTCCTGATATTATCCCTTGCGACACTGGCGACATTACTTTATCTATGCAAGTCTGTTCTTTATGGAGAGAAGGATCTCATACCGGATGGCACCTTTTAGATAATGAACAATCCTATCACAAGCAACCAATCCTTGGATATTATGATGAAGGAACCCCCGCGGTTTCCGATTGGGAAATAAAAATAGCAAGAGAACATGGTATTTCTAACATGATGTTCTGCTGGTATAGAAAAGGGAATGGACCGATTAAAACATCCAATTATTCCGACGCGATTTGGGATGGGTTATTCAAGTCAAAATTTAGAGATAGTATGAGCTTCTCCCTCATGTTAGAAAATGCCTCTTCTAATGTGATTAATAGTTATAGTGACTTAATAGAGAACATCATGCCTTATTTCATTGAAACATTCTTTAAAAACCCCAATTATCAAAAAACAAATGATGGCAAACCTATTCTTCATATTTATATTGGCGATTTTTCCAATTCCATCGGGGATGCGAATAGTGATGGTAAAACAAATAATCTAGATGTGGTTTTCGCTATTAACAAGATGAAAGAGATGTGTGTTGAAGCTGGATTCCCTGGTTTATATGTAGCTGCAGAACTAAGAACGCCAAGCGCGACTAATACACAAAAGCTAGAATCCTGTGGTTATGATGGCATCTTCTCCTATACATGGGCGAGCGGTTATTATAATGTGAGTGATGATTTTACTCTTTCTTATTCTAAAAATGCGATAGAGACACAGATGAATGCGACTAACAACATGAAAGTAATTCCTTCTTTATCTAAACAATGGGATCCCAGCGCTTGGATGAACTGTGGATTCAATCCAGAAGGAGCGACTTATTTGTACGATTTAGAACATTATCGTCAATTCGCATTATATATTAAACAAATTGCTTCCGTTAATCCGATTGATGATTCGGGTACAAAGATGGTTATGCTCGATAACTGGAATGAATATTCAGAGGGCCATTATTTGATGCCAACATATGGAACACCATCATATAAAGACGGGCATTATGCCTATGGATATTTGGATTTACTTCGTGAAATATTTGGCATTGGAGAATATGAACATGTTGATTATTATCCAATGGAAGATGGCTTTGGTGTATATGATACTTGGTATCCTATGTCTTGGAATGAATTTGTTTCTAAATATTTAGAAGAACACGGAGAAGTGATTGATAATTCTATAAGCGAAACAGGTTATGTCGATTGGGAAATCGGTTATAACACATGTGGTGGTGAGACAATCTTTGTCAATGATTTAGAAAAATTAAAAGATGTACAAAACGCGAATCGAATAGTCATTTCTAAACAGGTTTGTCAATCATTAAAGAATAGTGGTGGAGATTTAATTTTGAAAATGCTTAATGGTGTGATTGAAATTAAAGCGAACGAATTAAAAAAACTTGATGACATGAAGACTTTTGAAATTGTCTTAAATCAAAGAAATGATATTTCTAATACGATTAAAGAATTAACATTAGATAATATAAAGTTTAATAGATGCTCATCGTTTGACTATTCCATAAAACAAAGTGGTAGTTTAATAGGATTAGAAGCGCAAATATTCTTATATGATTCCACTAATTTCGATAATGTTTATCTATTTGATGGTCATTCGTTTGTTGAAAGTTCTTTAGAAATAAAACTAAACAAGAGCGTTAATATTGTTTTGGTAGCGTAAAAAGGGAGTTAATTGATATGGAAGAAAATAACCAATCTTTTATCAGTTTAATCGATATTAATAAAGTTTATGAAGATGGATTCCATGCGGTTCATGATTTCAGCATTGATATCAACAAAGAGGAATTCGTTGTTTTTGTCGGTCCATCAGGATGTGGTAAATCTACCACTATCAGAATGATCGCGGGTTTAGAAGATATCACAAGTGGCGAACTATATATCGATGGAGTCTTATCTAATGCGGTTTTAAGTAAAGATAGAGACATCGCGATGGTTTTCCAAAATTACGCGCTATATCCAAATTTGAATGTTTACGAAAACATGGCCTTCTCTCTTAGATTAAGAAAGTATCCTAAAGAGGAAATTGATAAAAGAGTAAGAGAAGCAGCGGAGATTTTGGAACTAACAAATTATCTAAATAAAAAACCGAAGAATTTATCTGGTGGTCAACGTCAAAGAGTGGCATTAGGTCGCGCAATTGTAAGAAACGCAAGAATCTTTTTGATGGATGAACCATTATCCAATTTGGACGCTAAACTACGCGTACAAATGAGAAGTGAAATTATTAAAATACACAAAGCGGTAAAGGCGACGACCATCTACGTTACTCATGACCAAACCGAAGCGATGACTATGGCTAATAGAATCGTGGTCATGAAAGATGGATATGTGCAACAAATAGGGAAGCCAAGAGATATTTATAAAAAACCTGTAAATAAATTTGTCGCCTCATTTATTGGCTCTCCTGCGATGAATTTTCTCAATGTTAAATATTTACCTTCGGAAATGGCAATCGTCTTTTCTAACGGTGAAAAAATGGTATTTGGTAACGAATTTGAAAAAAGACGTATCGCTCATTACGAGACCATTTTAAAAGATTTAGAAAAAGATCTCGAAACAGCTAATAATGAGGAAATTAACTCCCCTAATAAAGGGTTATTCAAAAAGAAAAAATATCAAAAGCTTTTAGAATTAAAAGAGGAAAAAATCAACAAGATTCAAGAGAATATTGATCTGGTTAAAAGCATTCTTAATGGTCGGGAACATGACTTGACATTTGGTATTAGGCCAGAATCGATTTCCATTAATAAAAATGATGAGAACTCCTACAAAGGAGAAATATCTCTATCAGAACTGCTCGGCGATGAATATTATGTTCATTTCAATTTTTCCGGTACGGAAATGCTTGTGAAGATTATTTCTGATGATGAAATTAATATCGGAGACACAATCAATGTTTCCTTTGATAAATCAAAAGTTTATTTATTTGACACTGTTTTAGAAAGAACAATTTAAAAATGAAGAACGATTACATAGTTAGTGCTTTTTATTTTCCTAATTTCCATAAAGGCGATAAACACAATGAACTTTATCATGGAAAAGGATGGAATGAGTGGAGGCTTGTTGAACAAGCAAGACCAAGATTTTTAAATCATCAAATGCCTAAGGTCCCTTTGTGGGGATACGAAGATGAATCTGATCCCAAAGTAATGGAAAAAAAGATTGAGGCATGCATTAATTATGGCATTGATAACCTTATTTTTGATTGGTATTACTATGATGATGGTCCCTTTTTAAATAAATGCATAGACGAAGGCTTTTTAAACGCGAAAAACAATCGTGATATGAAGTTTTCTATCATGTACGCTAATCATGATTGGCTCGATATCCATCCTCTTCCTTTAGCGTATATCAACGACCAAAAATGTGAGTTGAAAGGGACGATGAAAAGCGAGACTTTTGATGCTGCAATTGATTATATAATCAATCATTATTTTATATGTCCAAATTATTTCCGTTTAGATGGTGGTTTATTTTTATCGATTTATGAGATAAATAAATTTGTCGCAACTTATGGTGGAATTAATAACGCAAAAGCCGCTATTAAAAGATTTAGAAATAAGGTGGAAAAGGCTGGACTTGGCAAACTCCATTTAAACGCGATAGTGTGGGGAATAAAAATATTAGAAGGAGAAAGCAACTCCACTTTAAGTGGCCGAGATTTAATCGAATTAGGTTTTGATTCTGTGATGAGTTATGTTTGGGTTCATGAGCATGAAATCCCGCATTTCCCAGAAACAGAATATTCTGAATATCGAAAAATATGTGAAAATGATTTTCACGTTTTAACCAAGAGATTCGAAGGAATTCCTTATTATCCTAACGTTACTTGTGGATGGGATCCATCTCCTAGAGCTAATCAAACTGATATTTATGAAAATAGAGGATATCCATTTATGTCAGTATTAAAAAATAATACGGCAAAAGAATTTAAAAAAGCTCTTCTCACCATTAAAAAACAACTCGATAATTCCCATTTAAAAACAAAATTTCTCACCATTAATGCTTTCAATGAATGGACTGAAGGCAGTTATCTAGAACCCGACACCGAAGAAAAATTTGGTAAATTAGAAGCTATTAAATCAGTCTTTAAGTGTTAAAAGAATATAATTATTAAAAAAATCGGTATTATTAGTAGTTCTTCTTAGATATTTATAATTCTATTATAATTATTATTTTTTGTTTCGTTTTAATCGCGTAAAATCGCGATTTTTTTCATTATTTGGAAATGGTGAAAAAGTCAAAATATTATATTTCTTCTTTCATTTAGAATATTTATATAAATTAATGCGCGTTGTAAAATGAATTCATAAATAATAACGGGGATAATATTGTGATTAACAAAGAAGATCGTCTTTTTCGTAAAGAAGAAAAGGTTCGTAAGAAAGCTTTGCTAAGTCAAAGAACGCGAATCTATAACGAAATGGTGGCCTATCAGAGGAAGCACTCCAAAGAAAAGAAATACGCTCCCGCGGATAGTTTCATCTCCTTACAGCATATTAATAAAATCTACGATAACAAAGTGCAGGCTGTTTACGATTTTAACATCGATATCAAGAAGCACGAATTTATCGTTTTTGTCGGTCCATCAGGATGTGGTAAATCAACCACATTAAGAATGATTGCGGGTCTAGAACAAATAACCGCTGGCGATTTATATATCGACGGTATTTATGCTAATGAACTAGAACCAAAGAATCGTAATATCGCTATGGTCTTCCAATCCTATGCTTTATATCCCCATATGTCTGTGAAAGACAACTTAGCGTTTTCATTAAAAATTAGAAAAGTCCCTACTTTACAATACGATAAAGAAGGCAAGCCCTTACTAGCGATTAACAAAGGACTTATTAAAGACTTCCAAAAAGAAAAAAAGAATCTTATTGAATATAAAGCCTCTTTAACCGAAGAAGAACAAGGCCAAGTTGAAAAGATTGATGCAGAGATTGCCGAACTTGATGAAAAGATTGAATATCTAAAAGTAACACCTGTTCATGTTTACAAGAACAAGCATATTTCTAAGGCAGAAATTAACGAAAGAGTGCAAAAAGCTGCAGAAATCCTTCAAATTACTGAATATTTAGATAGAAAACCAAAAGCGTTATCTGGTGGCCAATGTCAACGTGTTGCCCTAGGTAGAGCAATTGTGAGAAATGCTAAATTGTTCTTGATGGATGAACCATTAAGTAACTTAGATGCCAAACTTCGTGTACAGATGAGAAGCGAGATTATCAATCTTCACAATCGTTTAAATGCCACAACAATTTATGTTACCCATGACCAGACGGAAGCTATGACCATGGCGACACGTATCGTTATTATGAATAAAGGTGTTATTCAACAAATCGGCACACCGAGAGAAATATATAATCATCCTTCTAATGTTTTCGTCGCGACATTTATTGGCTCTCCTTCTATGAACCTCTACGATGTTAAATATCAAAATGGACATGTCATCTTTGAAGATGGTGACAATATCGCTTTAGATAAAGAGACACAACAAATGATTGAAGCATTCTATAAAGAACAACTCGAATCTAACCGAAAAGAATTAGAAACATTACTCAATAAATTTGAAGAGAGAAATGTCTTGTTAGAAAAGATTAAAGTCGCAAAAGAAGCAGGCAAAGAAGAAGAGGCTACTCAATTAGAAGAGAGACTCACTTATGTGGAAAAGAGCAATGAGAGATTAGGATATCTTCAAGATGCGATTGCCCGCTATAGCGAATTTATTGAAAAGAAAGAATATGATGTCATCTTCGGTATAAGGCCAGAAGATATTCATGATGCGAATATGGCCTCACATCAATATGACTATAATTACCTCATAGATAGTGAAGTAGTGGTCGCGGAATTATTAGGCCATGAATACTTTATACACACGAATTTTAATCACAAAGATTTAATTTCCAAGATTAGAAGTGTTAATGTTCTCGCAAAAGGCGACAAGATTAAATTACTCTTAGATTTGAGCAAAGCTCACATCTTCGACCGTGTTAGTCAAAAGACTATTAAATAGTTATGAAGAAAGAGGTTTCTAAATACGCATTCCAAAACTACGCCTTGTCATCAAGAAGGTTTTTAGTTTCTTTGTTTGATGCGTTTTTATTAACCGTTACTACTTTCTTATTATTGTTATTAACCATGAATGTGATACTCCCTAATATCAGTGGATACCAAGTCAAAGTTAATGATGTGGAGAAATATCGTATCCAAATGGTGCAGATATCAGAAGAATCCGGTTTATCTACCTATACGAATAATAGTGATGGTAAATATAACAATCCTGATTCTATAGATACGATGTATAAAAGATATATCGCTCAACATATTTTAAGATCATATGAAGAAGAACCCGGAAAATGGGAATTAACTCCGGAATTAGATGGATATGTCAAAGCGGATTTCTCTAATGACCAATTCTCTTTATTCTATGTGAATTATGTTTCTAAATATAATTCCTATAATGGCAAAGAAAACGATTTAGTTAATCTCAATGGTTTATCTAATAAAGCTTATCTACAAAAACAATTAAAGAATAAAGATGGTTCTTATTTGGCCTTTGTTGATGAAGCATATTTAGGCCATCCAGTAAATGAAGAAGATTTTCTCTTCTTAAAAGCAGGATTTGCACAGAACCTCTATCTCTATGAATTTAAAAATGAGAGAAATGAAATCATTAATGGCTCTCATACTTACTTCTATTCTATGTACAAATCACTATGGAATAACGCCAGTGAAGAGTTAACTAATTCTACTAGGTTTAATGATGTTTATAACTTATATAAAGATAATTACGTTTTTTGCACGCATATGGCCTCTTTAGCGACCGTCTTGGTCTATTTGTTGTGTTTCATCATTTGCTTCGTCGTTCCCGTTATTATCTTTAGAGATAGAAGTGGAACATTTGGTTATCGCATATTCTCTTTATCTTTTATTAGTGAAGACAAAAATAATCCGGCGGTGTGGCAGATAGTTGTGAGAAATCTCATTTTATTTATTACTAATTTACCCACTTTATTGATTGCTTCGTTCTTATCTGGCGGATTATCTTCTTCGTTGTTGTTCCCCTTATTTAATAACGGACCTTCATTATTACAAATTTTAATCGTCGTCGCTGTTTTGCCAGTTGTTGATATGTTTATGGTGTCTTTAAGCCATAGACGTAAATCTATCGCGGAATGGGCTTCCTTAGGCATCGTTGTTGATACTAGAAAGACCATGGTGGTGGAAGAAACCAAACCTCAAGAAGATTATACCCATACAGATGTCAATATGGTGGTCACCGATGTTCCTTATATCGATTCCACAACCATTCCTGAGGACAAAGTTATTGAGAAGGAGGACAAATAGTGAAAGAGCTTTCTAATCAAGAACTAATTAGAAAACCAAAAGCGAGAAGCTTATGGAGCAAGTGGCATATCACTCTTATTTTGATGTGCATTCCCGCTTTATCTTTTGTCATTCTCTTCCATTATGTCCCGATGGCTGGTTTAACTATCGCCTTTAAAGATTATCGTACCGCTTTAGGTATATGGAATTCTCCTTGGACTACAATGGGTGGTTTTAAATGGTTTGTGACCTTTGTAAAATCTCCAGTATTCTGGCCTCTATTAAGAAACACCTTAGTCATTTCTGTGGTTGCTTTAGTGGTTAATACAGTAGTCCCGATTATCTACGCTTTATTCTTAAACGAAGTGAAGAACAAAGTCTTAAAGAAAGCAATTCAGTTAATTATGTACGCACCATACTTCGTCTCTACGATGGTTGTGGTAGGTATGCTATTTGTCTTCTTAAGACATGATACAGGTATATTAACTCAGTTCTTTATGCTCTTTGGTTTCTCTGCTGATTCCTTGATGGAAAGCCCGGATGCCTTCGTAGCTATCTATATTATTTCTGGTCTATGGCAAGGCCTAGGCTGGTGGTCCATCATCTATATGGGTTCATTAGCCAATGTTGATCCTAATTTACATGATGCGGCAAAGATTGATGGCGCAGGTCGTATTAGAAGAATCTTCACCGTTAATTTCCCGTCCATCTTACCATTAGCCATCATCATGTTTATCATGGCGATTGGTTCTATCTTAAATGTCGGATTTGAAAAAGTTTATTTGATGAATACTCCTGGTAATGCCGAAGTTAGTAATATCATCTCTACTTATACTTATAGTATTACCTTAGAAAGCGGTACCTCTAGTATGTTCTCTTACGGCACCGCAATCGGTCTATTTAATTCTGTGATTAACATCATCATTTTGGTGAGTGCGAACTTTATCTCTAAGAAAGTCAGCGAGAATTCATTATGGTAAAAGTAAGTGAACTAGAGATCCAAAATCGTCGTAAGAAGAAATTTATCAATCAAGATAAGATGTTTGATGTGATTGTCACCATCATCATGATTTTTACTGCTCTATTATTCTTATTGCCTTTGCTATATGTCTTATCTTGTTCCTTCACCGATCCTGATGTGGTCTTAACTGGTAAAGCTTCATTATTCCCTATTGGTTTTACTACAAGTGGATATATCAAAGTGTTCCAAAACAAATTATTATTATCAGGATTTAAGAATTCGTTGATATATACAGCGGTGGGCACGATTATCTCAGTGGTTATTCAAATGCTATGTGCCTATCCTTTAAGTCGTAAAGATTTTAAGTTAAGAGGGCCAATTAATTTCATCTTTGTTCTCACGATGTTTATCGGCGGAGGTATGATTCCCAATTACTTATTAATCGTTAATTTGAATTTGTTAAATACGATGTGGGCAGTTATTTTACCTGCGTGTTGCAGTGTTTTCTCTATCGTGGTTGTTAGAACTTATATGGAAAATAGCATCTCTTATGAACTACAAGAAGCCGCAAGAGTGGATGGCTGTAGTGATTTCGGCATATTTGTGAGAATCATCTTACCGTTATGCCGTCCAATTTTGTTTGTTATTACCTTATTTGCTATTGTGGGATTCTGGAATTCTTATTTCTCCGCGTTGCTCTATTTATCGGATACGAGCTTATTCCCGCTTCAAAGAGTTTTACAGGATATTCTCGTCGTCAGTGAAAACGGCATCGGAGGAGAAGATCCTGCAGTGCAAGAACAATTAAAATACGTCACCATTGTGGTGAGTTCTTTACCATTATTAATCATGTACCCATTCTTCCAAAAATATTTTGAAAAGGGTATGACAATCGGAGGTATGAAAGGATAATGAAAAAAGTATTTTTACCTGTGACTTTATTAATGTCCGCTTTAATGGTGTTACCTTTAGGTGCCTGTGGCACTAGAGAAAAGGTTGATTACGATGAGACAAACTTCCTTCCTAACGGGACGGAAGATAACCCCTTACAAATCGTGAAAGATCCTGTCACCATTAAAATCTTTGCTCCTCATTCCGCAGGTCAACCGGAATATCAGGATTTAAAGATGTTTAAGAAATTAAGTGCGGTCACCAATTTACAATTTGACTTTGTCACTCCTGACTCCGCAGCTTATAACACGAGAAGAACAACTGTCTGGGAAGATAAGTCTTATAAACCGGATATCTTCTTATATTCCAACCCTGTTGGTGAACAAGTGCAATCTGCGGAATACGGTTATAAGATGTTCGTTCCTTTTAACGATGAGAACTTCACTGATGCGAATAAAATGAAAATCGGTTCTTTAATCGATAATTATATGCCCACTTTAAAAGCGTTATTAGAAAATAACTTTAATATCAGTAGAGATAAAGAGGACTGTCGTAAGATTATCACATTAAGCGATGGCAAAATCTATGCCGCTCCATCAGCGAAGGATGTCGGTAGAGATTTGACGTATAAGTTCTTTGTCAATAATGTATGGATTAAGAACGTCTTTAAGAAAAATCAAAATTCTTATTGCAAACTTCATAATATTGATGATGCGAGCAAAATTAACACGATAGATGATTATATCGGTGTTCTAAGAGACTTCAAAACATACGATGCGAATAATGATGGTGTTGCCACTAATGAAGTGCCACTTAGTTCTGTGAAGATGGAATATATTAGAAATGCTTTCCTTTCCGCTTATGGACATGTTACTCAATTTATTGAGATTACTAATGATGGTTCAAAATTTGAATTCGTTCCGATGACTGATGGTTATCGTCAATATTTAATTACCGCCAATCAAATGTGGAAAGAGGGATTAATGGATAATGGTACATTCTCAAACAGTTCTACAAATAGTTTTGCCACATATGGACAATCAGGAACACTAGGTTCTTTTGTGGCGGCAGCGCCCTATTTAGTGACTGGACAAAAGAATGATAAATATAACAAAGATGATAGTGGTGAATTCTATCGTTTGGATAAAGAATATGCAGTAGTGCAACCATTATCATCTAGCTTCTATACCGGACCAAAAATCCAATGGAATTTTGGTTTCTTCCAACCTACAGGTGCTTGTTTATTTTTCGGCACCCATTATGCGAGAGAATGTGCGCGCTTGTTAGATATTATGTATAGTGATTTAGGCGTACAGTTATTAGCGTATGGTGAAAAGGATGTCGATTGGCATTGGGATTTAAGAAGTGATGGTACAGTCGGTGACGGTTCATTAGAAACCGATACTTGGACTTTTGATGTTCCAGAAACTTGGACTAAAACTCAAGAAGATTATCGCGCAACCATTACTCCAAATGTCGGCTCTGGCGCAGGTTTATATTGGGCAAACTACTTTGTCGGTAAGATGAATGATGATGTCATTACCGATTTAAATCATATGAGCGAAATCTATCGCCCATATTTGAAGACGCCAGAACCTCAAGAATATAAATTTACATCAGAAGAATACGATCAATTAGATTTAATTAAAGCACAGATTGTTTTGAATCTTCCTAATGCTGAACAAACATTTGTGAAGGGTGAAAAAGATCCTAACAATGATGCTGATTGGAATAAACACGTGAGTAACATGGATAAATTTGCGACCTCTCCATTAGGTCAAAAATATGAAGATATCTACAACAATATGTTGAAACGTTATAAATAGAAAAGGAGACGCTTATGAAAAAAGCTAAAATTCTTTTATTGCTCGCTTCTTGTTCTTTGCTGGTCACAGCATGCAACACGAAGAAAACCTCAGAAAGCGGTGGTGAGGGAGAGGAATCTTCTTCAATCGTTACCGAAAATGTCGAAGTTGAAGGTGTTTCTATTTCCGGAAATGGTAATGGTGTCGCTAAAGGATCATCAATTGATTTAATGGCGGATATCACTCCCGCAAATGCGACGAACAAAAATGTTACATGGTCTAGTGATAATCCCGAAGTTGCTTCCGTTGATCAAACCGGTCGTGTATCCGGTGTTGAATTCGGTAGAACAATCATCAGGGTAAGAACTGAAGACGGTGGATTTACCTCCACTTATAAGGTTGTTGTCACCAAAAACGGCACAAAAGTCGTCTCTTTAGCTGATTTAATTGATGATATGACTGAAACCGATTATCAAGTTAATGAAACTGGTTTAGATGTTTATGGCTTAAGTGATCCGACGATTGTTGGCGCTAGAGAAGACATGGCTTCACAAGTCTTATATGACGTTCCTGCGGACAATGAATTTGAAGCAGCTGCGGTCATTAAAGTTAGTGATATCACGTTAGAGCAAGCACAACAATTCTTTAGTACTGCGGAACTAACAGATAATATCCGTATTAGAACCGCGATTAGACTAGCTAAAGCTTTAAATGACAATAATAAATTAGCGAAGATTGTCTTCCCAGAAAATGGCCATCTTAATCTTGATGGTGGTGATCGTGAACTCGATTCTGGCAGTCTTCACGCTTGTATATTAGTAGATGGATTAAACGGCACTTACTTTGTTGGCAATGGATGCATTTTAGAAATTAAGATGCAAGGCACTAGTGTGTCAGGATATTTCTTTGTAAGAAATAGTAAGAACATCTATATGAATGGTTTAACGATGACACAAGATGTTCCATCATCATTGACCGGTGTTGTTAAAAGCTATGATTTAAATCTTAAGAAAATTACTTTAGATGTCGTTCCTGAATTTAATGAAGTGGCGAAGAGACATAAGCAAGCAGGCGGGACAGTCAAAGGATATCTCGAGTTCCATGATGTGACGGAAGCTCCACTCCAAGGCGGTAACTTCTACGCTGGTACTGGCACTTGTTCAAGTAATCCAGTTATTACTGGCGATGACGCAAACGGATATGAGATGGTGTTAACATTTGCCACACCTATCGCCGAACCTCCTCTCGGCACTTATGCCACTGTGTTCTATAGTCAATATGATGCTTATGGTATGAAAGTTAATGCTTGTGAGAACGTTTATGTTGACGATATAACTATGCATTATGCATCCGGCATGGCTTTGAATGTGGAAGACACACATAATTTCTATGCTAATAGATTTAATATTGTGAGAAAACAAGGTTCTAAAGCGATGGTTACAAGCACTGCAGATGGTTTGCATTTCTCGATGATGACCGGTACAGTTAAAGTCACGAATAGTATCGTGGAATATACCGGCGATGACGCTTTGAATATTAAACATGGTTATTACTATCGTGTCAGTGAAAGAACCGCATCATTTAAGAAACAATTCACATTACAACAAATAACATCCGTTATGCCTGAACCACAACCGGGTGATAAGATCGCTATTTATAACGAAGACACATTCGCTCCTCATAACCCAGATGTTGGTTATTACACGGTTGATTCATGTGAGAATAACAATGGTGTATATACAGTCACCACTAAAGAAAGATTGGTGGGTACTGAAGAAGAATGGGGCAACTGCCGTGCGACATTTATCAGCAATACTCCTGATTTCGAATTCTCTAATAATATTGTGAGAAACAAGAGAAATAGAGGCATTTTGGTGCAAGTTCCTCATCCTGTGATCACTAATAATACCTTTAATCATGTTGGTCATGGTTCTCTTATGATTCACTCAGCGATGGATATCTTTAATGAAGCGACCATCCCACAAGAGCCAACTATCACCAATAACAAAATTATGAATGGTTGTTATTTAGCTAATGGTGCTCTTTCGGGCGATACATCATTATTCGTTATCTCTAAAAATAGTACAATTGGTCCTAAAGGTACATTACATGGTTTAACTTATAGCAATAACTTTGTCGCGAACAACGGTAGTGCCGCCTTATCCTTAAGAGGTACAGGCGATAATCTTGTTTCCGATAACTTATTCGTGAATATCGGCGTTTTAGAAAACTTAACCGAAGCTGTCAAAGGTGTGGTTAGTTTAAATAATACTGGCACAACCACGATTAGAAATAACTATAACTTTAATGAAAGAAGCCAAAATCTTAATGGTATTGTTCTTCGTGGTTTAAGCGGTAGCGATGATGTCACTACAGAAAATAACTTCGATTTAG
The DNA here is from genome assembly GCA_016280685.1 of Caryophanales bacterium. The sequence continues at coordinate 16,970 of JAEEHE010000113.1, read as the reverse complement.
ATTTCGAAAAACCTGATGGTGAAGTCGGACCAGAAGTCCATATCGCGAAAGTGACAAATACATTTACAATCGATGGTAATTTATCCGATTGGGAAGGCGTTAATGCTCACGATGTCGTGTTCGATGGTTATTCCTTTGCGGATAATACTAGAACCACAAAAGAAGCAGTAGCAGATCACTTCGCAATCAATAAATTTAAACTCACTCATACTGCCGATGGTATTTACTTCGGATTTGATGTGATGGATAACAAGATTGAATGTAAAGTGGCTTCTGAATTCTGGTATGGTGACTGCGTAGAAATATTGGCCACAAATGTTATCGATAAGCCTAATGCTGACTTAGCTGTTTATTGCAAAGAAACGGAAACCGATACTTTACAAATCGCTATGACACCCGATTGGCAATATACTTTAGCGGGTGTGAGAACTAGTGACTTAGCTTTAAGAAATCTCAGTTCCTTCCAAGCGAAAGTAATCCTTACTGAAACCGGTTATAGCGGTGAATTATTTATCCCATTCTCCGTAGTACCAAGTTGGGCTACTACTATTGAAAACGGCGAACAAATTGATATGGCGATTGTTGTTGCGGACTGCAAACGTGACAGCGAGGGCTTAACACGTTTACAAGTTGGTAATGTTCCACACTTTGTGGAAAACTTCAAAACCAAGACATTATCAATGCCACAATATTTCTTCGATAAATAATATTTAATGGAGCCATATATATGAAAATAAATAGAAAAACTTTAGGCGTTTTTGTTGCAACCTTGACACTAACTATTGCTACAGCGACAGCGATGTTTATTCAAGGTGGAAACCAACTATTTAAATCAAACGCGGAAGAACATAGTGCTACTTCTGATTGTTATTGGAATCACTATGCGGCGAAAGCACCGACAAATACCAGCATTGGATGTAAGGAATATTGGGTTTGTTGCGATCATCACTATGTGCAATTAGAAGAACCGACAGTGGGAAGAAATCTTGATGCTGACCCCTTAACTGTCAGTGACGAAACTATAGCCTATATTAACAACAATCCGCAGGATATTCGTTATGTAGAGAAGAACTTCGCAGAAGTAGTACCCACAACTGCACAATTAATGAAATCAGATAGTTATACTTGGTCCATTGGTGGGAGCAAACATATTAGTTTCGATTCACAAACCACAGTGGAAAGGGTTGCTCTTATTGAAGATGATACGATAAGAAATACCATTAGCGGTGCTAGCGGTTCTAAAGATTATGTATTACATATTAAATCTAATGATGGATCCGGAAATATCAAATTTAATGGTTTGAATTCCACTAATGTTCCTAATGGCAAAGATTTAAGTATTGAAATGCGTTACTACTATGTTGTTGATACTCCACATTTTCTTTATAACGGAAGTGGATCTGGTAGTAAAAAGAATATCAGTGGTGGCAATCTTAAAAAATGGACATTTTCCATCGAACCAACAGTGGGATTTGATTATATTTCTGTCTATCCAGCAGGAACACTTGTTGATATCTATGTCTATATGATTAGAGTGTCTATGAAGGATCATGTTTATGAAGATACAACTCCTGCCGGCCACGCGCTTAATGAAGTAATTAATGTCTATCAATCTGGTGCAGGTTTTGCTGGCAATAATAAGAACGGATATTCGATTACTGATTATGACGATGGAATTGCTAATTTAAGTGATTATGCCGAATTAGGAACTTCACCAAAGAAAGTGAATATCAATAATCCTAATGGATATGTAGAAATTAATCATGGCAACCAGACTAAGATTGAAGCTGGTGTACAATATCGTATTACTATGGACATCTATAATGTCGACTTTAATGGAAGCATCTATTTAATGTTTGATAGCAATGCCGAAAACGCTGACTGTTTCAATAACTTAACTGCTGGTGGATTAGATGCTGGGCACCATCAATTAACCGCGACAGTTAATTGTGTACACTCGGTTGATTGGCTCTGCTTACATTCCAATACCGGTAGTGCAACAGGCAGTTTCTATATTGGCAATATTACAGTTACCGTCTTAGCAATTTAATAAAACAAAAAAGATCCGGGTTTCTTAATTCGGATCTTTTTATATGGTCTTAATCTTTATCGAAATATTTTGATGGCGGCACCCCATAATACTTTTTAAATTCTTTAGAGAAATAGAATGGGTTTTTATAGCCCACTAGAACAGAGATTTGTTCGATTGATAATTCTCTATTACCTAATAGATTTAAAGCCTTTTCTAATCTTATTTGGGTAATGTATTTATTGGGATTCACAGAAGCGTATTTCTTAAATAGACGAGTGAGATAAGAAGGGACATAGAAGAATTCTTCTGCGACAGTAGAAACGCTGAGGTCGGGATCGGAATAATGTGCCTCAATATAATGTATGATTTTTTGCATGTTTATTTCACTGATACTCTTTTGGCGATAAGTGAGTTCATAACCTTTCTCTTGCGTTAATAAACCTAGCATTTCTATGGTATATGATTCAAAAAACATTGTTCTTGCATGTTTATTGGTCAAAACAGAAGCTTCTAAGAATACCTTTTTAAATAGTTCTAATATTTCATCAAAGCATTTTAGGTTTCTTAATACTAAGTTGTTGTCAGTGAATCCTGCATGTCTAGTAAATCTTTCCGCGAGATAACCATTATATTCTACCCAGACATATTCCCATGGTTTTTTAGGATTAGGGCTATATTTGAAATTACAATGCGGAGGAAGAATAAAGGCATCTCCTTCCTTGATTTTGATATCGTTTAATTTTCCCTCGCCTTGGATGACAAAATGTAAAGAATAACAATCCTTATTGGATTGGAGTTGATTCTTTTTAGGGCTACATTGTTCATAGCCAAAGATTTCAGGGACAATTCCGTTTTGTGTTGTGATATTGGTATCGATATAACGGAACCACGAAGTTCTTAACCAAGAGAGATTATCAGCCATATTGAAATAATAATAAGAAGACGCTAAAAAGTCAAAAAAATATATATTGAATTAAGTATTGTATATGTATTTATATACGTATACGAATTAGAATAAAAGTAAGAAAAAGGTATATGAAAAGCAAAGTAAACTTTTTTGCCACAGCACTCATTTGTTTTTCCTTATTTTTGAGTGCTTGCAATACACAAAAACCCGTTACTAGTAGTGGCGATTCTTCTTATAGTGAATCAGAACAAAGCCAATCATCTAGTAAAGAGGATAAGATTGTGACATCTATTTCTATCTCCGGTTCTTTTAAGACCAATTATGTAGTGGGTGAACAACTTGATTTAACTGGTTTATTAATCACTGTTTATTATAGTGATGATTCCATCACCACAATTAATAGTGGTTATGATATCTCTCCTGTTGATATGTCTGTTCCCGGTGATCATGAAGTAGTTATCACCTATGGTGGACAAAGCGCTTCCTTTACGATTCATATTGCACAGCAGGTAGTTATGTTAGATAAAAAAACAGCTTTAGAAAAATTAGCGAGCGGTCCCTATCAAGGCGGTTTTGCCGTAGAAGATAATATCGGTTTATCTGAACCTGGTATCGTCGGTATTGATGAAGATAAATTATATAACGAAGAATTATATCCAGTTCCTGAAAAAACTGCGGATGTTCATGTCTATTCTGCGAAAGATGATATTGGTATGTATTATGGTGCGGCAAATAATGCTGGCACTTTAGCGGCCTTTATCTCCTCAATTAAAAATGTTCAAGGTATAAAAATTATAGAATTTGAAGATATCGCATATGATATCAAATCCCCAATCATTATCTCAGGAATTGATGATTTATATTTGGTTGGTAAACCAAACACCATCTTCTTATCAGAAACATGGGGATCATATTTCATTGCCACGTCATGTCATAATCTCCATTTAAATAATCTCCAATTTGATATGGTTCATTCACCCACGATTAGTGGTGTGATTACAAGCGTCAGTGATGGTGATGGTTACGCAGATATCACCATCAAAGTGCCAGAAGAATTTGATTTAGCTTATCAAGGATATCGTAATTTCGACGCGACAAATTCAGGAAGCGGACAATGTTCCTATATGGAGTGCTATCTCGATGAAAAAACTGGAAGATATGTTCCTGATTTAAGTCACAATTTGTTCTATAATTCGGCGACAAGCTTCAATAATCCTGGTGTTACCAATCTTTATTTCGATGGTGATTTGTTAACCATTAGATTAAATAAAGGATTTGCTTATTGTTCTTATAAAACACCAGTTATCGGAACGCATGTTTCCTTTGCTTTCACAATGTATCAAAATCCCGGTTTATCATTTGATGATTGTGAGAACCTCTATTTAGAAAATCTCAACATCTACACAACCGGCGGTATGGGATGCCATCTCGGTGGTGGTAAGAACATCTTTATCAATAGAACTAATTATCGTTGTAAAGAAGGTTCAGCGCGTATTATGACATGTACAGCCGATATCATCCACTCCGTTTCTATAGAAGAAGATTTAAAGATTACCAACTGTATTTTAGAAGCCTCTCATGACGACGCTTTAAATATTAAGACTTGGTATTGCACGATTAGCGATGTCAGTAAGATTAGCTCTCGCCTAACTATTAAACAAGCTGGTCAAAAACCTGATACCAAATTTGATGTCGGAGACATTATCGAATTATTCGATAAAGAGACGTTACAAAGAATGAAGAGTTTTGAAATTATTGAATTAGAAAAGAATGGTTCTAATTACGATGTCAAAGTTAAAGGTCTTAATGGCGCAAAGGTGGAAAATAACGATGTTAATTATTTAGTGGGTAATGACACTAAAGCGACACACATGTATTTACACAATTGTTTAATTCAACATAAACGTAATAGAGGCATCTTATTACAAGCTAGACATTCTGAAATCAGCAATTGTTGTTTCCGCAATATCGTTCATGGCGCGATTCAAGTATTAGGTGTGAGAGATATCTTTGGTGAAGCTATCCTTCCTGATAATATCTTGATTGCTAATAACAAATTCTTTAATAACTCTGGCCACGATATCCACCTCTTCTCCTATGGCTCTAGTGGACGTGGTGCAATCGGTAATATTCATCATTGTCAAATCACTAATAATTATTTGAATGGATCTATCGATTATGCTGTGCGTTTAAGTGCGACTGATGAGATCGATGTAAATAACAATTTGGTTTACGCAATAGTTAAAGCTAATAACCGTATTTTCTCTATCGATACCAGCGCGAATGCGAGATTTAGAAATAATAAATATATCATCACTCGTGGTGTAACTCCTGATAGTTTATTAACAATTAATGGGGAAATTGAAGGGTTAATTGATGAAAATAACACTTCAGAAATTTTTAATTAGGTTTCAAGGTAGCAATACCTAAAACATATTTTTTATAGAAAGGAAAAAGATGTATGAAACAAAAGAAATTTGGACTCTTGTTGGTCATGGGATTTCTCGCTTGTTCTGCTCTAATTGGATGCGGTAGTAAAAAAGAATCCGAACCAGTTCAACCAAGCGAAAGCCAATCTCCATCTGAATCGCAAACTGTTAACGAATACACAATTAAGTTCGTTAATGATGATGGTACAGTTCTCCAACAAGGTAAAGTCGAAGAAGGCGAAATGCCAGTATATACTGGTGTTACACCAACAAAAGCGGCAACAGAGGACTATTCTTATACGTTTGCTAAATGGGTTCCTGATATTGTCGCAGCTACAGCTGACGCGACATATACCGCCAGTTATGATGCCACTCAATTAAGATTCACTGTTACATTTGATAGTAATGGTGGTTCTCCAGTTGATCCGCAAAAAGTTGCCCGTGGTCAAACCGCAACTAGACCTGCTGACCCAACAAGACCAGCAGAAGGCACATCCACATTTACATTTGCAGAATGGCAATTACAAGGTCAAGCTTATGACTTTGCAACTCCTGTCAATGCTGACATTACTCTCGTAGCGAAATGGAATGTCACCGAGTATTCTGAACCAACAATTGCTATTGAAGGTTCCGAAAGAGAATTCTCTATGAACGCTGGTGAAACATTACAATTACCAGCCGTGACCGCTACAGACTATTTAGGACATGAGCTCGATGTAGAATTCGAAGACTCCTTTGGCGATTCTTCTATCTCCAATGGCGTGTTCTCATCTAAAGTTGCTGGTGCCCATGAAATTACCTTCTACGCCGAAGATAGTGAAGGTGGTTATGATACAGAAACAATTACCGTTAACGTTATTCCTGCTAATGCAGAAACAGCCGTTACCGCGGAAGAAAACAATCCTGCTAACATCACCAATTACTCCACTTATAAAGAAAACTTTGCAAAAGGTAGCAAATCACCTTATTACAAATCATTAGTCGACGGACAAAGAGCTTCTTATATCTCTGGTACAGATGAAGCAATTGCTGGTAACTCCTTAATCTTCAACGCCAAAACCATTATCGGTTCTGCGAACTGCTTATTCGGTAAGGTTATCCACGATGTCGTGAGAAGAGAAACACAAGTTACTTATACAATTTCCTTCGATTATAAAGCGATCAATAGTGATGGTTGCTTCAATGGTTTATATTTCTCCCTCTCTTATGACACCTCCGCTGGTGCGATGGGCAAGGATACTAAATTAGCTCCTCAAGTTGGTCAAGTCGTCCACTTCGAAGAAACATATTCAAGATTTGTCTTCCCAGCCTCTCCAACCAACTGTTATATGAGAATCTTCAATCATAACGCAAGTAATCCTAATGTTGATTCCTTCATGGCTATTGATAACATCGTTGTCACCGCAAAAGAAGAAACACAAATTACTTATGTCAGCCCAACCACTGAACAATTATTAGCGGAAGGCGGATTCTCTTGGAATATGTCTACTGCTGCAGCAGAAATTTCCAACACTTCCTTCATTGCTGTTAATGAATTAGAAGACGCCACAATTAAGGCTGCTGTTCAAGGAAGCGAATTCTTTGGTGAAAACGTCATTAAGGTTCAAGGTCAAGCTGATCACCAAATGAGATCCTTAAATAAGAATAACGTCATCGCTGGAAAGATCTTAGAAGTTAGTTTCTGGTTCTATTCCGTCAAAGATTTAGGCGCGATTATCTATATGGGATGTAATGGTGGTAACCCAACCATTAATGGTGACAATATTTCTACTGAAGTTATCAGTGGTAACATCAAGAAAACAACCGCAAAATTATTACTCAATAGTTATGGTGGAACCGATGTTGTTAACTTCTATGGCACAAGTGCTGCTGATGAAATCTATATTGGTAAGATTACCGCTAGATTATATGACTATATCCCACCACAAGAAGTCATTGATAAACCATCTGCTTATGTTCCAACAACCGCTGAATTAGAAGCTGGTTATACATGGAATATGGTCGATAAATTCCTCGATTTCGATAACTCTGAATATATCGATGTCGCCAACATGGAAGACGCAACTATTAAAGCCGCTATCCAAGCTAATAATGAATTTGGTGCCAATGTCTTGAGATTCAGAGGTGGCAAGATGGCGTTAGGTATTGGCAAAAACAATCTTACAGCCGGTCATATCTTTGATATCACAATCGATTATTATTCTGTCAGTGATGCTTTCCAATATCTCATCGTATATGGTGATGGAAATAGCAACTATACGCAACCAGGAACTGCCTATACAAGAGAAACTGTCAGCGGTAACTTCAAACGTTTCCACTTCTCCGTGGAATTAACCGCTGAAATGTTACAACTCGATACCCTTCTCACAACCTATAATGGCACAGTGGAAATGTACATTGGTAAAGTGACAATCTCTTGCGTTGAACCAGAAATTGTCTTCACAAACTACACTCCAACCGCGGAAGAATTAGCCGCTGGATTTAGTTGGGAAATTGGCAGTGCCAATCATCACCTTGGCTTCTCTTCATGTAATGAAGTTGTCAAGGTTGACAAGATTGAAAATGCTACAGTTAAAGCCGCTTTACAAGGCAAAGGTACATATGTTGACCACGTCACATTAGGCGGTGGTGCTAATGCACAAATCGTCGGCTTAAGTGGCACTAATGTTCCTGATGGAAAAGAACTCACAATCGTTCTTGAATACTATGAAGTCACAGCCGTTCAGTACTTCTTAGTTAATGGGCATGCACAAGATGTCACTAAAGAAGATTTAGGTAATGGTTTAAAGAGAATTACATTTAACACCAAACCAACAACTGGTTTCGAATATTTCTCTCTCTACAACAGTGGTGAAGTTTATCTCTATGCTGCTTCTGCAACAGTAGCAGATTATGAAGCTCCACAAGATCAAACACCTAACGGTTATAAAGTTGGCGATGTCATCACCCTTTATCAATCTGGTGCTAATATGGCAGGTGGAACAAGCAAGAACATCACAACCATTTCCAATTATGAAAATGATATTGATGATCAATTAGCCGCTCACCCAGGTTTAGGTACTGCTCCAAAGAAAGTCACATGGACCGGAACCGGTGCCGCTGATGGCAATATTGAATTAGTCAATCTCGGTGGTGTTAAAGTTGAACAAGGTGTTACATATAAATTCACAGTTCATGTGTATAACTTCTCTTGGAATGGTGCTTTATTCCTCAACTGCGACAACTCTCAATTCATCCAAATGTCCGCTGGTGGAATCGGTGGTGGATACCAAGAATTAACAGTCCAATACAAATCGACTGCTGGTGTTAATTGGCTCTGCTTATACACCAATACTAAGACTATGACTGGTAGTTTCTATATCGGAAACATTACTGCTGAAGTCGTTGCCTTAGCATAATTAAACTTAAAAGGTCGGTTTTAGGCTTTCTAAGGCCGACCTTTTCTTCTATTGGTTATTTATATAAAAAACTTTTAGCGTGCGTTCTTTTGCCTTATTTTCTAGTGAAAGTGAAATAGTTAATATATTTCTCATTCAGTGGAAGATAAGAGCTAGTTTAGTGGGGTATTAAAATGAGTAAAGTCGATAAATTATATATGCTCGCACCTTCATCATATAGTCAGATGATGGGTTTTGTTTATCGATTAGATGACACATTGATAGTTATTGATGGTGGAACAAAAGAAGATTACGAGAATCTATTAGATATCATTAAAGAAAATGGTTCCGTCATCGATTTATTAATAGTTACTCATTGTCATCATGATCATATTGGGGCTTTAGTGCCTCTTATCAATAATAAGGATATTTGTATAAAACAAATAATATTTGATTTCCCTTGTTTGAGAACAATTAAATCTATTTTAAGAACAGATTGGGAATATCAAGTGGTGTTAGATTTTCTGAAAGCAGTGCGTAAAAATAAGATATCTGTTTTTGTGCCATCACTTTTAGAGCCATATCTATATGGAAGGTTTGTTTTAGAATTTTTGAAATTAGGGGATATTCATCACAAAGACATCAATGATTCTTCTTTGATATTTTCTTTAAAAACCCCCACAAAATCCCTATTATTTCTTGGAGATATTTCTCCTAAGATGAGCGAAATTATCGCAAAAAAGTATAGAAATTCTAATTATTTAAGATGTGATTATGTCCAGTTAGCGCATCATGGACAAAGTGGTGGATCATTTAATTTATATAAACTCACTAAAGCTAAATATGCTTTTTGGTGCGCGCCTAGATGGCTATATGATAACGACATAGGTTCTGGTTATAATACTGGACCCTTTACTAGCGAGAATACAAAGAAATGGATGGAGGAATTAAAGATTAGTAATATCACTGCTTTTAATCAAAACTTCGTTATAGATTAAAAAATATATATTGTTGTCAATTAAAAGTATTGTTGTTTTTATAAAACAAAACTATTCTATAAGTAGCTATGATGCAAGGTGAAATATTAAAAAGAGCGAAATTAAATCTTTCTAGATTAAGAGACCCTCTTTATTCATATCCTAATGTCTTTGAACAGACGAGCGACTGGCCTGGAGATTTTCCTGGAAGAGCGCTTCTTTCTTTTTCTAGCCTTTATGGTGTTTTTGAAGGTAATGAACAAGAAGAGATTAAAAAACATATTTTATCGATAATTAATCATCTTGATGAATATTTAAATAAAGATAAATATTTTGGACAAGTTATTAATTATCAAGAAATCAGTGAGCAACAATTATCTGGCAACTCTTGGTATATCCGTGGTTTATGTCGTTACTACGAAATTAGCAAAGATGAAAAAGCTATAAATTATCTTAGGACTATTACTGAAAAATTATTACTTCCTTTAGCGTCTTATTATAAAGATTATCCACTTAAAGAAAGAATCTTCGTTGGCGGTGTATCTGGTCATATTTTGAACAAGATAGAAAATAACTGGTTATTATCTAGCGATGTTGGCTGTGCATTTATCTTATTAGATGGTTATGTCTCTTGTTATGAAATATTGAAAGATGAGAGATTGAAAGAGGCCATTAAATTTATTATTGAACAATATCAACACGTTGATTTTGTCGCTTTAAAATGTCAAACCCATGCGACGATGACATGCGCAAGAGCAATCTTGAGATTCTATCAACTAACTAAAGAAGAGAAATATCTCGATTTAGTTAAGAAGATGTTCGCTTTATATGTGGAATATGGTATGACTGATGACTATCAAAACATCAACTGGTTTCAAAAAGAAGATTCTTGGACTGAACCATGCTGTATTGTTGATAGTTTCATCCTTTGTAAATACTTATATTTAATAACTAAAGAAGTCCAATATTTAAAACTTTATAACCGCATCTATCTTAATGGTTTAAGAACCTTCCAAAGAATTAATGGTGGTGCGGGTTGTTCATCGATTGTGAAAGGTGAACAACGTATCTTAAAAGCCTCTTTATATGAAGCTTATTTCTGCTGTTCTATGAGAATGGGAGAAGGTTTATTTGAATTATCTAAATCTTTTATCGATAACCAATTACTTGTAGCGGATTCTTATAGAAATGAAGATGTCGATATTGAGATAGATTTATATGATAAGAAAGTCTTTAAAGTTCACTTCTTAAAACCTGGTAGTGTTTCCATTTATGTTCCTGATGGATTTACATCTAATTATCTAGTTAAGAATAATATGATTACCATTTCTTCTAATGAAGAAAAAACCATCAATATCGATTTTGAATTAAATATTAATGAAGATCATCATCTCTATCTATGTGGTGATTTAATATTGAGTCAAAAAGATAAACATGTTGGTCATATATTTGATATTAAAGGACAACATTATTCGTATCTTAATGATTCTTCGCTATATGAAGAAGACACTCTAAAAGACATCAAACAAATATTATGAATAAATGTTTTGTAAATGCCTTGCCTGTCTTTTCTAAAGAACATCTAAAAACAGTAAATGTTTCTCTTTTGTTTAAAATTGATTTTTTAAAAGAGGAGAACATTTCTTTTTTTATAGCGGGAGAAAGTGAATTCCAATTCTTTTTAAACGGAAAATTAATTGGCTATGGTCCAGCGAGAGGGGCGCATGGATATCATCGTGTTGATAAATACGATTTACATAATTTAGAAGTTAACAATCGCTTAGTCATTTTAATAGCCAGTTATCGCGCGCATACATTCGATCGTGTTAATCAATCTCCTTTTATTCAATTTGAATTAAGGAATGATAAACACCTTATTGCTAGTTCTAATTTAGATAGTGAAGTTTATTTATATGAACCACGTTATCAAAAGGTCTGTCGTTTTTCTTACCAAAGAGCGTTCACTGAATCTTATAACGATAAGTTCACTAATGATGTTTTTAAATATGGTCACGATATTCCTTTCCAAAGATTATCTCTTTGTGAAGTATCTTCTGAACAATTAATAAATAGAAATGTTCATTATCCTAGACTCGATGAAAGTCACGCTTTATTAAAAGAGAAAAATAGTTTCTTTTTAAATGACGAAAACAAAATCTATGAAGATAGATATATGTTTAATGAAGGTCTTGTGATCTTTGATAAAAAAGACTGGGAAAAAGACACGAATGAAGTGGTGTCTAAAATCTCTTTAAAAGATGTTTTATCTTTAGATAATATTATTAAAGAATATCAATCTTTAGCGTTCGTTTTATCATATAGTGAAACCGGTTTTATAAGAACTAGAATTAGAGTTATTAAAGACATCGATTTATATATTTATTTTGATGAGAGAAGCGAAAGCGACACTCATATTGAATTTAATTTCTACCGCAATAGAACTCAGAATATTATTTCCTATGAACTAAAACCAGGGGAATATGATTTAATATCTTTCATCCCTTATACCGCTAAATACATTAGATTATCCGCTTTAAAAGGGGAGGCTTATATTGATGATGTTTCTATCATCATTTTAGAGAATCCAGATTCCTATAAACTTCAATATCAATTTAATGATGAAAAATTAAAAGAAATCTTTGCTTCTGCGAGAAGAACTTTTGCCTCTAATGCTTTAGATATTTTAACGGATTGCCCATCACGTGAAAGAGCGGGTTGGTTATGCGATTCCTATTTTTCTGGTCGAGCGGAAAAGTTATTCACGGGAATGAATCTTGTTGAAAGAAATCTTTTAGAGAATTATGCCTTATATAAATATCATGGGGATATGGAAAAAGGAATGGTGCCGATGTGCTATCCTGCCGATTTCTTCAACAATGAAATGTATATTCCTAACTGGGCGATGTTTTATGTTGTGGAATTAGAATCATACTTCTCTAGAAATAAAGATGAAGAATTAAAAAATATATCTAAACACAATGTTCAAGAACTCGTGAAATTCTTTAAGAAATATGAAAACGAATATGGCCTTCTAGAAGATTTAGAAAACTGGATTATGATTGATTGGAGTAAGGCTAATGACCCTGAGAGTATTAAGGGAGTCAATATTCCGAGTAATGCTTTATACGCTGCATTCTTAGATTCCGCAGCTTATGTTCTTGACGATGAATCGTTATCGGTTAAAGCGGAAAATGTGAGAAAAAAGATAAAAGAAATGGCTTTTGATGGGAAATTCTTTGTGGATAACCTCATTAGAAACGAGAAAAAAGAACTGATTAGAAATAATCGAATATGTGAAGCCTCATTATATTATTTATTCTATTTTGGTGTGGCCACGAAAGAGGAATATCCAGAATTATTTGAAATATTACTAAATGATTTTGGCCCAAATAGAGATACCGATAAAGTCTACCCGAATATTTATAAGGCTAATGTCTTTATTGGAGATTATTTAAGACTAGAAATCTTATTAAGATATGGATATACCGAAAAAGTCTTAAACGAGACTGTTGATTATTTCTATAAGATGGCCAAAACTACAGGAACCTTGTGGGAACATGATTCTCCACATGGTTCTTTAAATCATGGCTTTGCTAGCTACGCAGCGAATATTATTTTTCAAGCCTTAACCGGTATTTACAAAATCGATTATTTGCATAAGGTTATATATAAGAGACAAGTACAAAACAAGACAAAATATAAATTTTTATTACCTGTTGATGGTCAAAATATCACTTTAAGTGATGAGAGTGATAATTTAATAGATGGTTACAAAATAGTCACGGAGGAATAATTATGAGATTTGCACTTTATTTTGGTAACAGAGGTTTCATGCCGGCAGAATTAATTGAAGGAGCTAGAAAAGACATGGTTAAAGCTCTTGAAAAAGCTGGATATGAATATTTAATCACCCCATTAGAAATGACCCGTTATGGTGCGGTAGAAACTAGAGATGAAGGTCTTCTTTATCACGACTGGTTAAAGAAACATGAAGGGGAATATGATGGCGTTATTCTCTGTATGCCAATATTTGTCGATGAGAATGGCGCGTTTAACGCTTTAAGAGATGCGGGAGTACCAATCTTATTACAAGCCTATCCCGATGAAATCGGTAAGATGGATTTCGCTCATAGAAGAGATGCTTATTGTGGGAAGTTCTCTGTTAGTGATGTTTTCACACAAGCAGGCATCCCATTTACCATGCTGCAACCCCATGTTGTTCATCCATTAAGCGATGCCTTCCAAGATAATTTAAAAGAATTCGCTGCGATTTGCCGTGTCGTGAATGGCATGAAGAGATTTACCCTTGGATGTTTAGGCGCGAGAACAACCGCCTTTAAAACGACGAGATTTGATGAAATCGCTTTGGAGAAATACGGCATCACCGTTGAATCTTTCGACTTATCCGAATTAGTGGAATTCGTTAGAAAATATAAAGATGATGACCCCAAAGTCTTAAAGAAGATGGAAGTCTTAAAGAATTATACAAACTGTCGTAGTGTTAAAGATGAAAAATTAAATATGCTCGCGAAAGTTTCTGTGGTTATCGATGATTATAGCGAGCAATACCATCTAGATGCGATTACGTTAAGATGTTGGAATGAGATGGAACAAATTCTTAGAATTTGCCCATGTGTCTTATTATCTGAACTCAATGACCGTGGAATCGTTGCTAGCTGTGAAATTGATTTATGTTCAGCAATTACTATGAGAGCGATGAATTTAGCCAGTGAAAAAGCCACTGCATGCTTAGACTGGAATAATAACTATGGTGAAGATCCTAATAAAGTTATCTTGTTCCACTGCGGTAGTACTGCCCAAAGTTTAATGGTGGGCAAAGGTGAATTAACCGCGCATAAGATGTTTGAAAAAACTGATAAAGGTAGTGGATGCGGCACTAACGAAGGTCGTATTGCCGCTTTCCCATTCACTTTCTCTAATTGCCAAACTAAAGACGGTAAATTAATTGTCTATGTCAGTGAAGGTAGATTCACTGAAGATAAGATTGAAGATACATTCTTTGGCTGCGCTGGTGTGGCAGAAATTCCTGATTTACAAGCTAAGTTAGTGAAACTCGGTTATGGTGGATTTAAACATCACACAACTATTGGTGTTGGCCATATGAAACACATCTTATATGAAGCCTTCACTAGATATTTGCATTACGAATTAGTAGATATTGATTAATATGATTATCGCGGGTCTTGATATTGGCACAACCGGAAGTAAGATTAGCATCTTTGATGGTGGTCATCTTTTAGATTCTTATTATGAATCTTATCCATCATTAAGAAACAACAATATTCAAACTATTGATGTTGTTTCTATTAAGCAATCAGTTTTCTCTTTAGTAGAAAAAGCTATCTCTTCTTATCCAGATTTAAAAGCTATTGGCGTGACTTCATTTGGTGAGGCATTTGTTTTACTAGATAAAGAAGATAACATCCTCTTTGATTGCATGCTTTATACTGACCCGAGAGGAGAAAATGAAGCGCGTTACTTACAAGAGAAATTTGGTGATGAATATTTCAGCAAAGTCACTGGACAAGTTGTCCAATCGATGTTTTCTATTAGTAAGATTCTTTATATAAAGAATAATTATCCTGATATCTTTAATAAAGCAGATAAGATTTTATTGATAGAAGACTATGTGGTGTATCTATTATCAGGTATTCGTCAAATAGATTATTCTTTGGCAGCAAGAACTCAATGCTTCGATGTGAAGAATAAGAAGTGGGACATTAAATTATTAGATAATTTAGGAATTGATTCTAATCTATTATCTACAGTTGTTCCTACCGGTACGATTGCCGGACCAATGAAAGGCCATAAAGATATTCAAATCGTCAGCGTCGCTCACGATCAAATCGCTAATCTAATCGGAAGTGGAGCAATTAATCCCATGACCGCTGCGGATGGTTTAGGAACTTGTGAATGTCTTACACCCATCTTCCCTAAGACTGCGGATATAAATGCTTTAGCAAAATATGGTTATGGGATGATTCCTTTCTTAGATAGTGATGACTATTGTTGCTATGCTTTAACCAATACCGCAGGAGCGTTAAATAATTGGGTTATTGAGACATTCTATAATGGTCAAAATGAAGAAAAATCATTTAGTTTTGCCAATAAATTCCTTAAAGAAGCGCCAAATTCTTTATTTGTTCTTCCTTATTTTGCAGGAAGCGGAACTCCTTATAATACAAATAGTTTAGGGACTATTGTTGGACTAGATTTAGGGTCTAAAAAGGAAGATATTTATCAAGCTGCTGTAGAATGCTTATGTTTAGAAAATAAATTAAATGTTTCCTATTTAGAAAAGATGGGTGTTCAAATCAAAGAAGTGTTTGCTTCTGGTGGTGGTTCTAAGAATGATATGTGGCTCCAGATTAAAGCGGATGTTTTAAATATCCCCATTCATCAATTAGAAGACACGAATGCCGGAAGTGTTGGCACCGCAATTATCATGGGTGTCTCACTAGGATTATTCAAAGATTATAAAGAAGGTGTTTCCAAGTTAGTGAAAGTGAAGAAGACCTTCTATCCTAATCCACAATATGTTTCATTATATGAAAAGAAATATAAACAATATATTAAGCTCTATATAGCTTTAGCAAAGGAGGGGTTTTAATGAATCCTTATATCGGTCATGAATTCCAACTATTCGGTGTGGAAGAATATACCTTGAATGGTGGTAGAAGAGAAGGGATGAAAATCCTCCATGTTAAGAATGGTTTGGGATTAGATATGTATATCTCTTTAAATAGGGGTGGTGATATCTCCGCTTTATCATTACATGGTAAGAACATGTCTTATTTGTGCCCTAATGGTTATGTCTCTAGTGACTATTATGATGATAAAGGAACAGGATGGATTAAGCACTTCACCGGTGGCTTCTTAACCACCTGTGGTTTTAATAATGTCGGTAATCCTTGCGAAGATGAAGATGGACAATATGGTTTACATGGTTCCATTAATTACACTCCAGTTGATTCTTATTCTTATGATGTTATTGAAGATGAATTAATCGATGTCAAAATGATTACTTTAGACGAAGGCATCTTTTCACGAAAACTAAAGAGAATTAGACATATTAAAGTCTCTTTAAAGAAGAACGAATTTTCTATCGAAGATGAAATTATTAATCGCGGTGATCAGATAACTCCAGTTCTCGTTTTATATCACATGAATATGGGTTATCCATTATTAAAAGAAGACTCTATTGTCTATATCAACTCCTCTAATGTA